>CADEFG010000293.1 GCA_902826505.1 uncultured Acidobacteriota bacterium | reverse complement strand
GAAACGGCGGTTGCCGAAACGACATTGCCGTCTTCATCAATTGTGACCTGAACATTGACCGCGCCCTCGGCATTGACCTGGCGGGCTTCGGCGGGATACTGTGGTTTGGCGAGTGAAATTGCTTTGCCGTTAACTATTCCGGCGGAAATTTGTTTGGGGTTTTCGGTCTGCGCCGCTGCCGACAAAGTCAGCAGACAAAGGCTTGAAATAACTAGAAAAAATCGTTGTTGCATAAGTTACTCCTGGTGAAAAAATAATAAGGAATTCAGATTTTAAAATTTATTTTGAGATAAGTAAAGGTTTTATTAGAACGACCGGAAATTTCAGACTTTTGCCATTTTGACAAATAGCGCATCGGTCGCGATTTTGCGGTTGACGTTGACCGCTAAAGTTTCGCGCAAACTTTCGATCTCTTTAAGCCACGCCGCCAAACGTGTCGTCTCAGCAGTTTCGGATAATTTATACAACTGCGATTGGAGATCGATATTGATCGAAGCCGCCTCGTTTGCGCCGTGTTTTAAAACCCAGATGTCGTGGACCA
This sequence comes from uncultured Acidobacteriota bacterium, assembly GCA_902826505.1. Taxonomy (GTDB): domain Bacteria; phylum Acidobacteriota; class Blastocatellia; order Pyrinomonadales; family Pyrinomonadaceae; genus JAFDVJ01. The sequence continues at coordinate 6,054 of CADEFG010000293.1, read as the reverse complement.
GGGTTTGCAGAGTTTCGAGATAAAATTCGTAATCGTCCTTGTTTTTGGCGTCGTTCATTTCTTCGCCCGCCTTTAAAAGCGTCAGATGATTCGGCTTGGCGGCGACGGCTTGCAAAACTCTGAGCATCGTTTCGCGCTGACGACGGAATTTCTCCAGATCAAAATCCAGCGCGCGTCCGATGCTTCCTGCCGAAAGCCGCGCAATGAGCTCCGCGTCGGCGGGCGAAAATTTTTGGGTCGCGAGCAGAAATCGTTCGATTTCCTTTGTCTCGATCGGCGCCAAACGAATTGTCTGACAGCGCGAACGAATTGTTTGCAGAAGCGAATCGGGACGCGCGCTGATCAGCATTAAATAAGTGGTCGGCGCGGGTTCTTCAAGAGTTTTGAGGAGCGCGTTTGATGCCGCGTCGTTCATTTTATCGGCATCGTCAATGATAAAAAATCGCGCTTTGGCTTCAAAGGGGCGAAAATTCGATTCCTTTTCAAGTTCGCGGATCGCGCCGACTAAAATATTATTCCGGCAGGGAATTACCGTTCCGATGTCGATATGTTCGCTGAAAAAAACCTTCTCGAATTCTTCTTTTTTATCGTCCGGTTTCGGGAAGGAAAAAATATCGGCGCGTTTGCAGGCTGTGCATTTGTCGCAGGCTTCCGAGTTTTGCGGACTTAAACAGACGAGCGATTTGGCGAGTTCGAGCGCGAATTGCTTTTTGCCAACGCCTTCGGTGCCGGCAAGCAGCAGCGAACGCGGAACGCGGTCTTTGATCATCATCCGCCGCAAAATTTCCTTGATATGATTGTTGCCGATCAATTTATCGAACATAATTCAAAAATGGATAATTGAAAACGGAAAATGGACAATAAAAATTATTTTCCGTTTTCAATTTTTCACTTTCCATTTAAAAAAACGGTCACTATTTCCAATGCCTTGCGATGAACTTCCTCGATCGACCCGCCGGCGTCAATAATGCGAAAACGTTTCGGTTCTGTTTTGGAAATTTTCAGATAGGCTTCGCGCACCCGTGTATAAAATTCGGTTGTCTCCGAATCCATTCGGTTTTTAACGGTTTCATGATCGGCGCGTGAATTTGTTCGCAAGATCGCTTTTTCGATCGGAATATCAAAAAAAAGCGTCAGATCGGGTTTTAACCCGTCGGTTGCCAGTTTGATCACCTGATTGACGGTTTTTTCATCAAAACCGCGTCCCGCGCCCTGATAGGCAAAGGTTGCGTCGGCGTAACGGTCGGAAATGACGATTCTGCCTTCGGCTAAAGCGGGTTTGATCAGAAAATTGACGTGCTGGGCGCGGTCGGCGGCGAACAGAAGCAGTTCCGCCATCGGATGCACCTGTTCTTCGGTTTCGAGAAAAGCTTCGCGCAGCCGGCGTCCGAGCGGTGTGCCGCCCGGCTGAAGTGTTGTCAAAACGTCAAAACCGCGAACACGCAAATCACCGGCGATCAGGCGCAGTTGTGTTGATTTGCCGCTTCCATCAATGCCTTCAAAAGTTATAAATTTTCCGCGCAAAACTTTTTTCTAAGGTCAGTTCGCTTTTCTTTCGAGCGAAATAGTTGAAATAGCGTGTTTGAAGATTAAAAAATCCTGTCCGTTTGCGTCCATCAAGACCGAAAATTTATCGAAACTTTTGATTCTGCCCGCCAGTGTCGAACCGTTCATAAGATTGATTTGGACGAATAATTTATCGCGCCGTGCCGAGTTTAAGAAAGCATCTTGGATGTTTTGCGCCGTAGGTTTTTCCATAACTTTTCTCGTTTGTTATCTTAAATTTAGCTAATTGTATTAAATTATAACAGATTTGCCTTGGCTGACAAGAAAATTTTCACAAACTATTAAATATTGAGTTTTTTCCATAATTCCTTCTGAATTTGCGCGTCATTTCCAAAACCTTCGAGCCAATTGACGCCTTCTTCGCGCCGAAACCAGGTCATTTGACGTTTGGCATAATTTCGCACGTCCTGTTTGGTCTGCTCGATCGCGCTTGCCAGACTGCGTTCGCCGCGAAGATATTCACAAACCCGTCGGTAACCGTGTGCGCCAAGTGCATTTGTGTCATCTTTTACGCCCGAGATGCGTAATTGTTTCACTTCTTCGACCAAACCTTTTTCAAAATGAATAAACGCGCGGTGGTTGATTTGTTGATAAAGAACTTCACGCGGCGGGTTGAGCGCGAAAATCTCGATCCGCTCGGCGAATTCCGGCGGGCGGGCGCGATTCGGTTGAATTTCCGAAAGACGTTTGCCGGTTTGAAAGAAAACTTCGAGCGCTCGCGAAACGCGCACATAATCGCGCGGAAAAAGTTTAGCAGCGGACGGTTTATCAACTCTTTGGAGAATTTTATACAAATGCCCGGCGCCTTTTTTTTCTATGAGTTTTCTGAGTCTTTCGCGCAATTTCTGATCCGTTTTCGGTGATTCAAAAAACGGATTCTTGAGCGTTCGCAAATAGAAACCCGTGCCGCCGACAAGGATCGGAACGCGTGCGCGGGCTTCGATTTCGTAGATTTTTTGCGTTGCGTCTTTCGCCCAATCGGCGGCGGTGTAATTGACGTGCGGCGGAACATAATCGATCAAATGATGCGGAACGCCGCGTTTTTCTTCGTCCGAAGGCTTCGCCGTTGCGATTTCGATGCCTTGATAGATCTGCACCGAATCGCAATTAATGATCTCGGCGTTACCGAGACGAAGAGCAAGTGCAACGCCGAGTTCGGTTTTGCCCGAAGCCGTCGGTCCGACGATCGAATAGATTGGTTTATCGTTTGAATTCAAAATTTATCTTAATTTTTTCGTGAAGCTTAATGCTAAATCGTCGTCAACGATTATTTTATCACCGAATTGAAGCGCCGCGCCGTTTTGCGAAATTCCCGAACCGTCCGGAATATAACCTCTTTTGACATACATTCTTTGCGCCGCGCCGTAGTCCCCGGTTAAGCCGACCCGAATTCCGGCAAAATCATGCTTTTCGGCAATCAGATTTTCTGCCGACTCCATCAATGCGCTGCCGATTCCACGCTGACGGAATTTTATCAAAACATTAAAATCGACGATCTCGGGAATGTTTTGCGCCCTGAAATTTTCAAAATCGGATTGCCGGATAATCGTTAAATAGCCCGCAAACTCTGTGTCGGCGGCGGCAACGAGGACTTCTCGCGTGCCTTGTGTTTGCTCGCTCCAATAGTTCTGATACTGCGTCAAAGGCTTGTGCCAGTTTTGCCGCTCGAATGACTTGGCGATTGTTTCGCAGTCGTTTTCAACCATTCGGCGAATCGAGATTTCATTATTCATTTTTGTTAAATTCATGACAAACGAATTATAGTAAATAGAAATCTATCGAACGAAGTCTTCAAAAATGAAAAAATTATTAACCGGTCTTTTCTTGTTATTTTCGCAGATAAATCTGATGGCTCAAAGCTCGGAAAATTATATTCAATACGTCAATCCGCTGATCGGGACGCAAAAAATGGGACATACTTTTCCGGGCGCGACCGTCCCGTTCGGTGCGGTGCAGCTTTCGCCCGACACCGATCAGCAGCCGCATAATATCGGCGGCAAATACAACAAAAATACCTACAAATACTGCGCCGGATACAATTACGACGACCGCGAGATCGTCGGGTTTTCGCACACGCATTTTTCCGGCACCGGTCATTCCGATCTCGGCGACTTTCTGATCATGCCGACCGTCGGCGAGTTGCAATTGGAACCGGGCGATAAAAATAGTCCGAAAAGCGGATTTCGTTCCGCCTTTTCGCACAAAAATGAAACTGCCGAGCCGAATTATTATAAAGTTCTGCTCGATGACGACGGAATTTTAGCCGAAATGACGACGACCGAGCGCGTCGGTTTTCATCAATACACTTTTCCCGAATCCGAGAATTCGCACATCATTCTCGATTTAATGCACGGGATTTATAACTACGACGACAAAAACGTCTGGACTTTTGTGCGCGTCGAAAGCGACCGCCGGATCGTCGGTTATCGCCAGACAAACGGCTGGGCGCGAACCAGAACGGTTTATTTTGCGATGGAATTTTCAAAGCCTTTTAAGAATTACGGTTTCAAGAATTACGAAACGCAAAACTACAAAGGTTTCTGGCGCAAATTCGACCAGACGAAAAATTTCCCCGAAGCCGCCGGCAAACAAATTCGCGCCTATTTCGATTTTAAAACGGCGAAAGACGAAAAAATTCAGGTAAAATTCGCGCTCTCGCCGGTTTCTACGACAGGCGCGCTGAACAATCTGAAAACGGAAACGCCGGACTGGGATTTTGAAAAAATCAAAAAGACGGGACAAGATGCGTGGCGCAAAGAACTCGGTAAAATCGCCGTGACGGCTCCGACACGCGACGATCTGGTCAATTTTTACACGGCGCTCTATCACACGTTCCTTTCGCCGACCGTTTATATGGACACGGACGGCAAATATAAAGGTTTGGATCAAAATGTCCATCAGGCGCGCGGCTTTACAAATTACACGACCTTTTCGCTCTGGGACACATATCGCGCGCTTCACCCGTTTTTTAATATTGTCCAGCCGCGCCGAAACCGCGAAATGATCAATTCGATGCTCGCGCATTATGACCAGAGCGTTCATAAAATGCTGCCAGTCTGGTCGCATTACGCCAATGAAAACTGGTGTATGATCGGCTATCATTCGGTGTCGGTGATTTCCGACGCGATCGTTAAAGGCAATACCACGGGCATTGACGCTGAAAAAGCGCTCGCCGCGATGACACAGACGGCGCGGACAAAATATTACGACGGGCTCGAATATTATATGCAGATGGGCTATGTTCCCGAGGATAAGAATTCTTCAAGCGTCTCGAAAACTCTGGAATACGCCTACGACGATTGGGCAATCGCGCAGGCGGCGAAAAAACTCGGCAAGACGGCGATTTACGACGAATTTATCAAACGTTCGGAAAACTGGAAAAACGTCTACGATTCGTCGGTCGGTTTTACGCGTCCGAAAAGGTCGGACGGGAAATTTGCCGAAAAATTCGACCCGCTGAAAACCGAAGGTCAGGGCTTTATCGAAGGGAATTCGTGGAACTACAGTCTGTATGTTCCGCATAATCCCGAAAAAATGATCGAAATGATGGGCGGCAAACAGAAATTCGCGGCGCACCTCGACGAACTTTTTACGATGCATCTGCCCGACGAATTTTTCGCCGAAACCGAGGACATCACGCGCGAAGGCATTATCGGAAATTATATTCACGGCAACGAACCTTCGCACCACGTCGCCTATCTTTACAACTGGACGGACGCGCCCTGGAAAACTCAGGAAAAAGTGCGGATGATTCTCAAACATCAATACACGGCGGCGCCCGACGGTCTTGGCGGCAACGATGATTGCGGTCAGATGTCGGCGTGGTTTTTGTTTTCGACGCTTGGATTTTATCCGGTCGCGCCGGGTTCCGACCAGTATCAGATCGGAAGTCCGGCGATCAAAACGGCGGTTTTAAAGCTCGAAAACGGCAAAACTCTGACGATCGAAGCGCGCAATCAAAGCGATAAAAACGTTTATGTCGAAAAAGTGACGATCAACGGCAGGGAAATCAATCGCCGGTTTCTGACTCACGCCGATATTATGAACGGCGGACGGCTGACGTTTCAGATGAGCGATAAGCCGAAAATGTAAGCCGGGTCTTATTTTTTAGCCTGTAATTTTTCGACGGCTTGTTCGATACCCTGGCTGATCATGATAATTTTATTGATTTCATCCTGAGCTTTTCGGGCATCGTCCGTTTGCAGAAGCTTGAGGTTTTTGAAAAGCGGGTTGGAAATGAAATGATAGATCGAATTATCGAGCGCGATGATCAGATCGTTTAATTTTTTGACCGAAAAATCTTCCTTGATCTCGATCTTTGGCTCGTCGTCCGAATCGGGCGGGAAAAGATTATTTTTAAGCCGCGAGGCACGTTTCTTGATCTCTTTCGAGGCTTTCGAGAGTTTTTGAAGATCGATATTTCCAGTCGCCGCCTTCTTTTGAATTTTTTCGGTATTGACCAGCTGAATCTGATTAAAATCTTCATTT
>CADEFG010000292.1 GCA_902826505.1 uncultured Acidobacteriota bacterium | reverse complement strand
GCTCGAAAAATGATTATCAGCTGCCGACAATTATTCTGGCGGCGGCAATGTTGATTACCGGCGCGGCGATTGCTCTGACCAAATACGAAGCGAAAGTTGTTGAAGAAAAAAGCGATCCGCAGATTTTTCGCCGTATCTGGACATCGAAAATCGCCTGGCTGATCGCCGTTTTCAGCTTCGTTCACGTCGGCATCGAAAGCAGTCTCGGCGGCTGGATTACGACTTATGAAACGCGGTTCGCGCAGAATTCTTCGAGCAATCTGATTTCCGCCGCTTTCATATTCTTTTTATTTCTGGTCATTGGTCGGGCTATCGTTCCCGTTTTATTTCGATTTATCAGCGAAAATGCGGTTTTGATTTTAAGTCTGCTGACGATGACGCTTGGAGTAGCAATAATTTTAAGAGCCGATAATTTTATATTCCTTATTCTCGGAGCGGCGATCACCGGACTCGGAAGCTCGTCCGTTTTCCCGACCAATATGGCACGTTTCACCAACATCTTCGGCATCGAAGCCACCCGCAATGCAACGCCGCTTTTTGTTCTCGGAGGTCTCGGCGGTTCTTCGATAACGTGGCTTATCGGCATTGTTTCCGCTGCTTTCTCAAGTCTCAAAGCCGGATTCCTGGTTATTTTGATCAGTTGTCTGTTACTACTGTTATTGCAAATAATTTTGACAAGTGTTTCGACCAATGTCATCGTCAAAAACAATCAGTCTTGAATTGGGAAAATTCAAATAAGATAAACCCTTCCGATTTGATTTCTGATTACAGTACTCGAATTTTATCCGTCACATGGCTTACCGCTTTGTGCTGAGCTGAAGGATCAAATATATTGGTTTGAGTTTCTAAATCCCAAAATATAGAAGAGCTGAAATCGATACTGAACAATATCCTTCGGCTGGATCGCGACGACTTCGCCCTTGTATGCACTGAAGACGATCTCAAGCTCCGTTTCGTCCGTGGCGGGAATTTGGTGCCCGACCTCGGCAAAAATCGACTTAACCATTTTCGCGCCGATCGGGTGAATATCCCGCCAATCTTCCGTTCGCGCATCAATAACGATTCCTTCGTCGTTTTTCTGCCGCTCGATCGAATGCGGCGTGATTTTATATGTTAAGTATTTTGTCAGCGGCATCATTTGATCTCGGGAGGATTTTGTTTTTTGATAAAATAGATTTCGACTCAAGCGCAATTCTAAATAAAGTGAATGTTTTATTGTTCGCCAGGGAAGTTTGCCGCCGGAAAAAAAAAGCTCCGCCGGGAGCCTCATCAGTCGGGGTGAAATATTTTATTAATTTGACGACGGGAAGGCAGTTCTATAATATAAATGAACTTTTTCCTGAAAACTTTCATTTTCCGATTTTTTAAATAACCATGTCCGCTAATTACTCCTTAAAGTTAGGCGACTGTATTTTTTGCGTGATCCAACAGCACGGTTTTCTGCCGGATACTGTCTGGGATCACCCGAATAACCGTTCGTTGAAGGAAAAACGCAAAACTCTTAAAGAACTCCTGCCGGGCGATAAGGTTTTTATCCCCGAGGTACGGGTCAAAGAAGTTAAAGAACCAACCAACCAGGTCCACAAATTTAGTCTGAAGGCGGCGCCGCACCGGCACTGGATCGAGATCGAATTGGTCGGCGAAGATAACGAACCGGTTCCCAATGAAAAATACGTCATTATTTTACCCGACGGAAATGTGCAGGAAGGAGAGCTCGATGATCGCGGCTGGGCGCGGGTCGAAAGCGTGGCGGCGGGCGACTGCCGGGTGACGTTTCCGGAGCTCGACAAACAGGTTTGGGAACATCTTGAAACGACCGGTCCGAAGCCAACATCCGAGTGATTGGCGTTTTAAGGATCGCGTCAGCATTAAATCTGAAGACCAGGGAGCGGTGAAAAAATCTTATGGAATACCGTGAACATACCGTTGAACAAGGCGATTGTATTTCAAGTATTGCCGTCAAGTACGGCTTATTGCCCGAAACCGTGTGGGCTGATCCCCGGAACGGCGAACTCCGGCAACTGCGGAAGAATCCGAACGCCCTACTTCCGAAGGATATTGTCTTTGTTCGAAAGATAGAAGAAAAAAATGAGCTCGCGGCAACTCAAAAGCGGCATCGTTTCAAACGCAAAGGCATCCCGGAAAAGCTGATCGTCCGCTTTATGAACAATCACGAACCGCGCGGCGGCGAAGCCTATCAGCTAGAGGTCGACGGGCGAATTACCACAGGGAAGACCGACTCCGAGGGCTATCTGCGCGCGGCAATTGCCCCGAATGCCAAACGGGCTAAAGTGACCTTTTCGAAAAGCGGCGAAAAATTCACATTCAAATTAGGATATATCAATCCGCTGACCGAGCTCTCCGGCGTCCAGGGACGGCTGGCAAATCTCGGGTTCTACTTCGGAGCGATCGACGGCAAGCCGAGCGAGCATTTAAGGAATGCCGTTCGTAACTTTCAAACCGAGCATCTGTCCGGTGACGAGGCGACCGGCGAATTAAATGAGAAAACGAGAAATAAGATCAAGGAAATCTACGGAGATTAATTATGTACGTATGTTTGTTTTGCGGCGCGACCGCTCATCAGCCGGTTAAGGGGCAATGCTTTGCTCCGGGGTTTGACCATGAATGGCTGGAAGCTCGCGATGAGGAAATCCTTGTCCCTCAAAAAGAATATAGTTGCTTTATTTGCGATCGGAAAACCGAAGACCGGAAAACTTTTTCGGAACCTTGCTCCGAAGGCTTTAAACACCGCTGGCTGGAAGTTCCGGTCAGCGGCGAGTCAAAAAAATACTTTAAATGTTTTGTTTGCGGCGAGAGTTCGAAGGATTTGGGGACTTTGTCGACCGCCGCATGCAGTCCGGGCGTTACTCACAAATGTATGTTGGTGACCAGACCGCCATTGTTTGTTCCGATCAAAAAATTACAATGCGGTATTTGCGATCGGATCACCATTGATCGCAAAACTTTTGCCGAACCATGTATTGAAAGCGTTAAGCACGCATGGATCGATGTGACGCCGCTGATCATCCCCTTTCAGGAATATCAATGCGAGGTTTGCGAAGAAAAAACTTATACTCGCTATTATACCAAGGATTGCAGCGGCGACGAGCACGAATGGGTGCCGGTTCCCGAACCGGAGGATGGAGTAGATTTTACATGTATCGGTTGCGACCAGGAAACCGATTTCCCGATAAACTTTCACAAAAAATGCTGTACCGGCGACCATATCTGGGTTGAAAACCTGAAAGATGACGAACAACAAAACTACAAATGTTCCATATGCGAGAAAAAAACCTTATATCCTGACGCCACTCCTCAAAAATGTTCTGAAAACAAAGGGCATCAGTGGGCTCCGGTCGAAGAATCGGATAATGATGAAGCCAATAGTTCCGAACAGCTTCCGGTCAAAATTGACGATTCTGACGAACCCGAAGAGCCGGCGAAAGAAACGGAAAACCAGGAATCATCTCAGGAAGAAGACCAACCTCTCATGCGGGGGAAGGAAAACTGCGTCGATTCAACCGACTGCTGGTTCGGAGTTTCTGAAATTTTCCCGTCAAAACAGCTTTATTTGATGGACTCGCCAAAATTTACCAATCATCATCTCCACGAAAAACTCGAGCAACTTTCGGGTGTTAAAGTAGTCAGGGTGGAAACCCAAGCCGGCTTTATTCGCGACCCGTTTAATCCGATCGCCGTTTGGAACTCGAAACACGATAAGTTTGAGCAGGGAATCCTCCTGCATGCCGATAACTTCGAACGACATGAGCTGCTTGGCGGAACGGAGATCGCCGGTTTTTCAGAGGGCGGTAACATCATGTTTTCGCCGCCGACCGATCAACATCCCCTGGGCGCGCTCTTAATTGGCACAAAACGTAAATTTCCCGAAAAAAATCTGACCAATTACGAAAGAGCCGTCCAGCCGGTGGTTATTGTCGATTCCACATTTGGACATGTCAACCACACCGACGAGTGTGTCGGATTTGCCGGAACACCCGATAACTGGAAGATGGTGCTTCCTTCGTCCGGGCTTGCGCTCTATTTGCTCAAACGGTTGGAAAATCTGCGACCGGGCTTTTTGAACGAACAAATTATCCCCGGAAGTCAATGCCTGCAAAACCAAAGTAACCCAACCCCGATCGAAGGTAGTGTCCGGGAAACACGCGAGCAGGGGCTGGCGGCAGATCTTCTGAGCCGCCGAAAACTTTTCATTTCGGTCGGTCAGATGCACCTCCGAAATTCCGTTCACCTGATGAAGGAACTCGGCATCGGGCACGATAAAATCATCTTGGTGCCAATGCTGAAATGCCCGTTAATGCCGAATGCGGTCAATTTCCTGCCTTGTAATGGCGCGGTCGTGATGCCCCGTCAGCATAGTTTTAGAGTGACGGTCAAGGAGGCAAAGATCGTGTTCGCTCAACTGCTCGAGGTGATGCAATTGAAAGTTGAGTTTTTTGAATCCTCAGATTTTAATAATTTTATCAAAGAATCGGCAGTGGTCGATTTTGTGGTCGATGAAAAAATGACCTGCTTGGATATTGCTGGTACGTTTATCCCGCCCGGCTCCGGGATCGAGTTTTCCGAAGAACCCGGAAAACTGAAATCAACGGCTTGGCTGATCGCCGAATTTAACGGAATTCCATCGATCGATGAAATACTGCCGACCAATAAATTCATTAAAATACCCTGCCCTGAAAATACCTTCGACCTCTTTGAAGCCTATGTTTTACTGCAATTTGCCAGCCACCGGATTCCCGTTCACTTTATGCCAAGCGCCCATCTGAACAGGGGGTTGGGAAATTTGCACTGTGCCACCAATTCCTGTGCGAATTTTGACAAATTTGTCGAATTCCAAAAATGTGATTTAAAGGAACTTAAAATAAAAATGTTTTCCGAAAAAGCAAATACGGCGGAGGGAATCCTTTCTCGCTATAACGCCTTTAACAAAACTACAAATGAAGATGCCGATGAAATCAGCGAAGCGGATTCGATTGAAGATTCGAATGAAGATTCGACGGAAGATTAAAAGGTGGCGGGCAATCAGAGATAATTTTGAGTGTTTAAGATGATAATTTGGATAATTGTAATTGCCATCATAGTTATTTTTTTCGTGATTACCATCTGGCTTTTATCAAAAGGCGTCGCGGATGCCCTGACCGATATCAGACATGGTAAGGGGATTTTTCTAACTTTTGATTACACATTTGAGGAATGGGAATACTACACCCAAACCTTTCCCTTCAGGGGACAAACCGGCAAAGTTTGTTTTACGCGGAATCATATTTATATTTCAGACGGCACCGAAGAACTTTTGTATGAGATTTTTCGCCTTCGGAAGATCTCATTAGAAGCGGGATTTATCATTTTTACTGTCAGAATTAAAGAGTTTTCTCCTAGCGAAAGCGGAAAGTTCACGCCGGACAATCCGGATAATCTAAAGGATTATCAAATTTTGATTCCAAACGACCAACGCCAACGAACGGACGACTTGATCGACTTTTACGAAAAAGTGATTGATAAATACGACCGGCAACAACGAAGGGTGTCGAATAAATAGAGGATGTTTATTGATGGCGAAATGGGTTATCCCTCTTATTTTTACTCGAGGGCGGAAAATGGTCGAAAATTCCGTTCTTCTGAATCCGGCGCAAGGTCGAACTCGACCAGAATTTTATAAAATTCGGATCCGATTAAATTTACCACCAAAGCCCTTCCTTGAGACCCTCTGGAAAACAGGGATTCGTTGGATTATATTGACCAGAATTATAATATTTGCCAATTCTTTTGAAAAAAGAATACTTATTCTGGAACAGCAGAACACTCAAGATACCTAAAATCCCGGTCGCCGGTCTTTTGTTAAAAACTTCTAATCCGCTTATTTTTGTGAGAAATTGCTAATTTTTGTGCAACACTTATCCAGTTCATTCTCATCACAAAAATTAATTTTCGGATCTTTAGTGAAATTTATATTGGTCAAATATTAATTGTGATGCATTCAACATTACCTATCGCCGGAGGCAAATCCCAACAGTTTACGACCTTAAAGATCGACACGATATTCAACTTTTACAAACCGAAACCACCGCTTTCGAAGTTTGTCGACAATTTCTGGCTTTACGAAGGCGACCAAGCAGCCCACGAGATCGAGCGCATTCTTCCGACGGGCACGCTCGAACTCGCGATTAATCTCCGGCAAAACGAACTATCATTTTTCGACGTCTCACCAGCCGACAACCGCTCCCGCCATTCCGGTGCCGTCGTTTCGGGCGCACATGGACACGGCTTCACGCCTGTTGCCGAGAAAGATGTTTTTATCATCGGGGTTCACTTCAGACCCGGCGGCTCCTTCCCATTTCTCGGACTTCCGGCGGGCGATCTCACCGACACTCACGTTGATCTGGATGCACTTTGGGGACCGTCAGCCGGTCGGTTGCGGGATCGCCTGTGCGAGGCAAAATCTGCCGCGGAGCGGTTTCAACATCTCCAACAGGCTCTGCTGAGGCGCCTGCGTCAAGGCGCACAGCAACATTACGCGGTGGCGGCGGCGCTCGAAATGTTCGGAAAGAATCAAAACAGGACAACAGTCAGAGAAGCC
>CADEFG010000291.1 GCA_902826505.1 uncultured Acidobacteriota bacterium | reverse complement strand
ACATTTCGTCTTTGACAGTCAGCGTGTAAGATTTGGCAATCTGGTCGATCGGCGCGCCGTTGTCGCCGAAGATGACCGCCAAAATTTCAAAAACCGCTTTTTTCGTCCCGTCCGCTTCGTCGGTAAATTTCAAATCCTTTGCGTTGATATGTAAAAGCGGACGCATAAACGAGCCCTGCACGGCATTGTTGCCGAACAAAGCGTTGAGCCGTAAAGAAATATCATTGACGGCAAACGGCGAGGTCAAAGCGTTTTGAATTTGCTGTGCCGGGGTTTGATTGGTCGGCGTTTTGACGGTATTTTGCTCGGCGATATTAAAAAATCCGCTCCGGTAGCGCACCTCTAAATCTCTGTTCTTAACTTTGACCTCGAGTTTATTAAAACGTCTGGCTTTTGCATCGAAAGTATCGGAATCGGGTTCATAACCGATCAGATAATAGCTTTGGTCATTGAGAATTTTTCGAACGCCGCCGCTGATATCGTTATTGTTAACGATCGCGAAACCACCGGTTTGCTGTGCCAGAAAAGTCAAACCTTCCTGTGTATCATAAAGTTCGGCGTTGCGGCTCGAAATAACTTGCTGAAGTCTTTCCGCTGTCGGAGAAACATCGTCTTGAGCCGTTAGTCCGGTCGTTTGCAGCCCTCGCGCATCGATCGTGTAAAAGACGACCGACGACCGGTTTGCCGTGTCGATCAATTTGCGCAGAAAATCCATAATTCTTCCGCCGTCGGTAAAACCCTGTTCGTCGCGCTGAAATATCTTGAACCCGTCGCTGAACAGAATCACCGATTTGCGCCCGGGCAATTCATTCATTCCGGTCACGATATAGCGAAGCGCGCCGAGCGTTCCGGTCGCAAAATATGCGCCTTGAAAATCGTCGAACGCATTTTCGGCATTTTCCCGCGCTGTTTGGTCTTCCTCGCTTTCCTGTTCGTTCGGGATTTTCTCGCTGTCGCGAATCGGTGCAAACGCGCCGATATTTCCGCGCCCGAGCGGATTCCAGACGACTTTTTCGATCGCCGCGAAAAGTTGGCGTTTGTCGGAAGTAAATTGCTGAAGCGCACCGATTCCGGCACCCGTGCGGATAATTGCGACCAGATCGCCGTCCTGCATTTGCTCGTCAACAAATTTTTTCAAAGCGCGGCGCACGTAATACGCGCTTGAAAACGAAAGCGATAAATCGTCAACAACAAGGGCAAAGGTTCTTCTGACTTGCTCAACTCTCAATTCAGCCTGCGGAACGGGAACCGAAATTTTCTCATTCGGATTTTTAACCGCTTCGGTTTTTTCCTTGACGCTTGAAACAAACGATAAATTCGTTACTTTCTGCTTTTCGCCGTTTTCATAAATTTCAAAATCGTCACGCTTTAATCCCGTCACGATTTTGCCTTTTGAATCCGTCACGGTCACATCTATTTGAATCAAAGTCGTCGAAATTTTGACAACATCGTCATCCGGCGACGGGGTCGGCTGGGGCGGCGTTTGCGCCAATGCGGTGAAGCCCATAAAAAAAATAAAAAGCGGTGCGAGAAAGAGTTTCTTCATTGCTGATTTCCTGATGTTCTTACAAACTCAAACATAAAATCCAAATTTCCGTCCAACTATTTCAAACAATGCAAAATCGATGTGCGCAGCGATTCTTCTTAATTTTTAGGAAATTTGAGTTTTCTTTGTTATGATATAACGAAAATCATCTGCCTCAAAGGTTTTTTTCGGCGTTTGCGGCAGGACAAATTTCCTCAACTAATTCGCATCAAATTTTCGGAGTTTTTACCATGTCAAAATTAAAATTTTACCGCTTTGATTTTTATTCTTTTCTGGTTTTTACAGGTTTCGCCTTCGCGCTTTTGACCGTTCCGCTGACGACCAGCTGTTCGGCGTTGGTCCGCAAAATGACGGACGACGATGCATTAAAAACTCTGCGCGATCTGACCAAAGACGGCAAATTGCCGCCCGAAGGCGTGGTTGCCGACATCGAAAACCGTTTTGCCAAAACAAAATCGGGAGCACTCGCAAAATTGCTGCGGGCGCGGATCAGATTTGAAAATTCGGACTTTGCCGGCGCGGCGCAGATTCTCAATACGAATGTTTTCCGCGAAAAAACAAAGCTCGCCGATTACGCGCTCTGGCTTCGCGGACGCGCTTTGCAGTCAGCCGGAAATCATGCCGAAGCGATGACTGTTTTTGCGCAGCTCGTCCAGGATTTCCCGACTTCGCTGCGCGCGCGCGAAGCCAAATTGCTGTGGGCAAATTCGGCGATGCAGTCGGGTCAAGCCGCGCAGGTTCCCGCCTTTTTGCAGGATTTGAACGACAAAAATCAGCCGGACGCGCTGCTTCTGACGGCAAAATCTTATGAAACCGGCGGCAATCAAGCGGACGCGATAAAGTTTTACCGGAAGGTTTATTTCTACGGCGCGGGAACAAACGAAGCCAAAGAAGCCGAAACGAAACTCAACTTTCTGAGCCAGCCTTTGACGCCGCAAACGGCGGAAGAAATCGCGGTTCGCGCCGACAAACTCTACGCCGCGAAAAATTACGCCGAAGCCGGCATGGCTTACAGCGCTTTGGTTTCGAGTTTTCCGAATGCCGTCACGCCTGAAATCAATCTAAAACGAATAAATACATTTTCCAACGTCCGGAATATGCCCGAAGCCCAGAATGCGTTCAACGCAATTTCGTTTTCCGCCAAGGAAAAGGAAGATGCGTTTTATAATCTTGCGCTCGGTTACGCGAAAAACAAACTCTGGGCACAGGCTCGAACGACCGTCGAAGAAATGCGCCAAAAATTCCCTGCCGGAAAATTAACGCCGAAAGCGTGGATCGACGCCGGAATGGCGGCACGTGATGCGAAAAACAAGACGGATGAAAATTACTTTCTGCAAACTGCCGTGACAGCTTACCCGAATGCGGTCGACGTTGCCAAAGCCCAATTTGAACTTGCGTGGCTTCAGCACGAAAGCAAAAATTATCAGATCTCATCGCAGATGCTTCTCGACCATCTCGCGCGCTATGTTGACAAAGATTCGACCAATCGCGGCAAAGCCGGTTACTGGGCGGCGCGTGATCTGGAAATCGCCGGGAAAACTACTGAAGCCTGCGCAATTTACGACGCAACCGTTTACCGTTACGGCGCGAATTGGTATGGCTATCTTGCCCTGCAAAAACTGACCGGTTTGCGCGGTCAAAACAAATGCCAGAATTCATCAAACTTTCCCGCCGGTTCGCCGGTGCCGAAAGCCGTCGCGAATTTGAAAGTCGTTACGGTCGCGGCGGAAACTTCCGGTCAGAAGGAATTGGAACGCACCGAAAAAGCGGAAGATCTAAGCATTGTCGGGCTTTTCGACTGGGGCGTTGACGAACTCAAGGAAGCGCAAAAAACTGCGGGAAACAGTCCCAAAATCAATCTCGCACTCGCCAAACATTATCGTTTGAAAGGCGATCAGGTCAATGCTCTGCTTTCTCTCGCCAAGAGTTATCCCGATTACGCACAGATGTTTCCCGAAGAAATGGGACGTGATGAGTGGGACATTTTTTATCCTTTGACGCATTGGAGCGACATCAAATATTGGGCAACCCAGCGGCGGCTCGACGCGCATCAGGTTGCCGGATTTATTCGCCAGGAAACGATTTTCGATGTGCGGGCAAGATCGAGCGCGAATGCTTACGGCTTGATGCAACTGCTGATTCCGACCGCGCGCGCCGTCGCCAGAAAATATAATTCGTCCGTGACATCGATTTCCGCCGAAACGCTTTTCCAGCCCGCGCTCAATATCGAACTCGGAACGGCTTATATCCGCGATCAATTCGATAAATTCGGACGGGTTGAATTCGTCGCGATCGCCTACAATGCCGGACCGGGACGCGTTCCGCAATGGACGGCGAGCTTGCCTTCGGAAATCGATGAATTCGTCGAAGCGATTCCGTTCAAGGAAACAAAAGGCTACGTGCAAGGGATTATCCGCAATTCGGCGCAGTATCGAAGACTTTACGACGACAACGGCAACTTCAAAGCGAATGTCGGTTCGCGTCCGCTGCGCGGCGAGATCGATTCGAAACCGCGTGAACAATTTACGGCGGAATTCCCCGAAGTTGACGTTCAGGACAATCAAACCGGCGAATAAAAAAATCCGTTTAGTGAGCGGTAGCGAACAAGTTTCAGCATCGTCAACTCTGATGGCGACGATGTTTGCGACCGCTCACCAGACTTATCTTTAAGAGCCATTTTCACGCCTGAAGTCATAACTCTAAACTTTTATTTCACTTCGAATCGCTGCGGCGCGATCATTGCGCTGGCTTCTTCGTTGTAATAATCATAAACGAGCGACGGCGCGGTTTGCGCGTTCAAACCGAAGCGCGGTTTGAATTTGAAATCAAACTGCACGGCGTTGGGCGATGCCCATAAATAGACGACCACGCGGTCGGGCAAAATGTCGTACCGGCTTATTTTTCTTTCCGTTTGCAAAGCTTTTTCCAAACTCGCCCGATCAACATCCGCGCCCGGCGGCAAACCGATCTCCGCAAGGATCATTCCGTTAATATTTGAACTTTCCTTGACGATCTGCACTGAGCAGGTTATTTCTTCACCGACTTTCGATTGCAGTTTGTCAAAATTGACTTTCAGGTCAAAATAGCGCGGATCTTCTTTGACATCTTTCCAATCGATGTAATGTTTGGAAACGATCTGCGCCATTGTCAGATTCAGATCGCCCGAAGTTTTGATCTCGATGCGGTTGTTATCCGCCGTCAGAAACGCCGACGCGTCAAAAATGAGCGGTTTATTCAAGCCGCTGCCGGACACCGAAAATTCCTGCGCCTTTTTGCCGTTGATAAAGATCTCGGCTTTTTCGTCCACGTTCTTTTCGCTCGTCATCCGCGTTTTTTGCAAAAGAATCAGCGCGTCCAGAACATTGACGGTCGTTTGCGTCGAATACCAAACGCCGTAGCGGTCTTTGCTTTTAAGCAAAAAGCTCAAACTGCGTGAAATTTGGTCGTTGTTTTTTGCGTCGTTCAATTTTAGAAATGCTTGCACGACAAGTGCGGTCGTTTCGATCTGAGCAGTCGTTCCCCACCCGTAAAACGGCGTGTTCGGAGTTGTCCAAAAAACCGACTCCTTGAACGGCTGCGAAAGATTCCGCAATTTTTCAACCGCTTTTTGCGCTGTTTCCGTGTCGCCGAGTTCCTGCGACGCGAGCGCGAGATTTGCCAGAACGAACGAATCGTTGATTTCCGGCAAACGAACCCGCAAAAGTTCGACCGCCAATTGCAAAGACCTGCGTTTTGCACCATTGCTTCCCGCTGTCAAAGAAAGCGAACGCAAAATATAGGCGGTCGAAACATCCGTGTTCCCTTTGGTCGATTCCCAGCTTCCGTCTTGTTTTTGACGGCTTTGAAGCCAATTTTCCGCGCGTTCGACCACCGTTTCGTCAACCTCTGTAAAATCTTCCGCGTCGTGCAAAAAACGCAAAATATAACCTGTCAGCGCGACATTCGGCGGGTCGGTTTTGCCCCAATAAGAAAATCCGCCGCTGTCGGTTTGATAATTCAAAAGCCGTTTGTAGCCTTCTTCGAGAAACTCGCGCGCTTGAGCTTTTAACTTCGGATCAATTTCTTTTTTGAGTTCTTTTTCGATCTTCAGGATCAGCAGATTCGGATAGGTCGAAGAAGTCGTCTGTTCGCCGCAGCCGTGCGGACGCTCTAATAATCCGTCAACCGATTCGGCAACGTGCGCGAACATATTCGGATAAATTTTGATTTCAGTTTTTCGCGTGTTCGGAAAAGCATTTAGCGGAAAATTTACGTCGAAAACGGCTTCTTTTTCAAACAAATTCGACTGCGTTTCGACGATTTCCTTGCCGTTCGGTCTGACCGTGACAGGCTTTTCGATCGCGTCGCCGTCTTTTTTTGCCAATGCCGTGATCTTTTGTTTGCCGTCCGTGACGGGCGAAGTTGCTTGAAAATTAAAAACCGCGTTCTGCGTCGCGTTCGCGGGAATTTCGATGTTTTGCGACGCGCCGCCGTTTAGCAGCCGCGACCAATCGTTATTTGCCAACGAAACCGCAACTTTTTGCCGGTTGCCGGTGTAATTGCGCACCGGCACGGACAAATCTATTCGGTCGCCTTCGGTCAAAATCCGCGGCGGATCGAGCTCGGCAAAAAACGGCTGAAAGGTTTGAAATTCCTTTTCGACCAGATTTATCTCGCCCGTTTCGGTCGAGCCGACGGCGTAAAGTTTCCACGTTGTCAGATTGTCGCCGAGCTTGAAATTGAGTTCGGCTTTGCCGTATTTGTCGGTCAAAAGTTCGGGCTGCCAGAGCAAGGTTTCGGGAAAATATTCACGGACACGCGGCGTAAAACTCGGCACATCCTTATTTTTTTCGAGAAATCCGGCGATCGATCCGGCGTCGCTTCGGGTTACATTTCTAATGCTTGCACTTGAAGTTTCTACTATCGTCGAAGCATCTGCCGTCACATCAACGGTTGACTGAACTGTGCCGACTTCCAAACCGATCTTGATCTTGATCAGATTCATCGAAGAAATAACGACATTTTCAATCACATAATTTTGAAAACCGGGCGACTGCGCCGATATTTTGTATTTTCCCGAAGGC
>CADEFG010000290.1 GCA_902826505.1 uncultured Acidobacteriota bacterium | reverse complement strand
GTCTTTACGATAATTGAAATAAAGATCGCCGGTCTTTTATCCGGCGGAAAAATTTACAAAAATTTGCGGGAAGTGTAATTCTAAGATAAAAGAATTTTGCGCGGCGGGCGTCAACTTAAAGATTTGGGGAAGGCAAAAAATTATGTCTGAAAATTTATCGGATGTAGAATTGAATCAATGGATCCACGAAAATTTATTTCGGGAATGCTGGCACGATTGGTCAAAAACCAATATTGCGGTTCATTTTCCGAACCGGTTCTGTTACAAATGCGGGCTTCTTGAGAGCCGGAATAATAGCACGCAAAGACCTGGTTATTGCGAGAATATCAGTGATGCTTGGAAAGTGGTCGAAGCCCTGCGCTTGCGTGATTGGATGGCGGTCGTCAAGGATATGCCCGACGGAATCCCGCATATTGTTGGGGATATCCCGAACGCGCCGGTGATCTTCCGACGATCATGCGCGATCTTTTCGTGGATGCCGCGAAGCGGTATTGAAAATCCGCGCAATGACCTTCAATTGCACGCTTATTCGTTTGCCGATACGCCGGCGAGAGCAATTTGCGAAGCCGCCAAGCTGGTCGTCGAAGCCGATGCCAAATATTATAATAATTGAACCGTTTAGAGATTTAAGAACCGCTTTGGCGGATTAATATAGCAGTTTTCAGTTGAGTGAGATCTTTGGGGCAGAAGCCCGCGCCCAATTCAAAATTGCTATAAATGATTTTAGAATGATTGATAAAAAGTAATGTGCAAAAGCAGCGGACTTACCGGGTAACTAGAAACCGGTAAATCCGCCGCCAACTCAAGCATTTGTCCTTCATTGTTCCAGAGTTGCAGACGCCGGGGAAAAATAGTTTTGCATAATTATTTTTCGCATCATCCGAGTTGTCGATTTTAAAAGGGTTGAAATTCTTTGCTTTCGTGCCGACCTGCCCGGTGGAAACGGTAATCAGAAAAATATCAGAAAAATATCAGGGTTTCCTAAATATTTTCACGCCAGCATTCTTCATAATTGCATGTCATTGAGAACTTTTACTATTTAAGAAAAGGAAAATAAAAATGGCACAATTGAGAGTTTATCTGAAAAGTTTCGTAAAACCCTACGAAGATTTTAATAAAGCGCTGGAACACTGTAAACAAAGACTTTACACCTATTTTCTTAACTGCTTGGCGCATCCCAACAACAAAATTTTCAAGTCGGTTCAAATATCGTCCGGTGCTCATTCATCCTCGGTGGGTGAGATGGATTTGTTGGTTTATGTAATCGCCAACCATGCGAACCGGTTAATCAGAAATAGATTTGTGCGAGATACCGCCGGCGGCGCGACGACTGATTTTTCCGACGGCGTATATTGCGAGGTCTATGCGGACCGCGCGATGGACGAAGGAAAAATTCTGTTTGGTTTGTTTGGCGCCAATCATCACGAACAAGGCATCGCGCTCGCCAATCTGGCATTCCACGAACTAGCCCATAATAAATGGCGGGGATTGCCTGCCGACTTGAGACAAAAGTACAAAATTACCGATGAAAAAGAAAATATTCATCAAGTCGGAGAAGGGCTCATGAATGGAACGATCGAAGAAGGTAAGGTCGCAAATTTGATTATGACAAACAGAAACATCGAGGTAATGGCGGCGCTTATTCAACACGCGGTCAAGCAAAGCACGAACGTGCCGGTCTATTCCAATCGCTGGTAGAATTTTGACCCGCCAAAAAAGCTCGCACTATTTTGAGTCTTGAATCAATCATTTCAGAAGGTCATCAATTTGAATTCCGATCGGCGCTGCGCCGGCGCTTTTAACGGCTTCGACCAGCTTTATAAAGTCGCCGTATTTACTGGATTTGGAAACCTTCAGGAAAACTGTTTTCTCAACTTCATTTGTCCCGACGCGAAAAACTCCATCATTTTCACGATATTTAAAAACCTCGCGCAACCTGTTTTCCAGCCTTTCCGGATCGGAAATCATTCCCATATCTTCGTTGTTAAGTTTGAGAGTTCCGTCTGAATTCAGCATGGCAACCAAAGTCAAAGGATTTGGTTTAACCGGTTCATGTGCTTTGTCTGGCGGCTCCGGTAATTTCACTTCGAACTTTGCGGAATATGTCTGATATGGATCCGACTCTTTTTTCTCGCCGACGACGACCAATCCGGCTTTGCTGATTGCGGCTTTTCTGATAATTTCAAAAATCTGCAAAACATTGTCGTATGAAGCGCCTACGTCCGCCTTCAAATAAACGATTTGCTTATCGGGACTCATCACTTCGGAGAATTTCTTTAACTTTTCGGGTAATTCCTCTCTGGTAATTATTTTCTCGGTTCTTTCTATTTTGCCGGAAACATTGTTTTCCTGCCTGATAAACAATTTATTGTCGGAGGCAAGCGTGACGACCATCGAAGTTTCTTTATCGATGTCATGATCAAATTCCACATATTTAACATTTTCGGGCAAATTGACCGTTTCATCTTTTCTTTTCGGTTCATTTATCAAAAACGGGATGGCGACCGCCGTCGCGATCAGCAAAATTTCAATCATCGCCGCCGCAATCAGCGAACTCCATTTCGGATCTGATTTGGAAGAAAATGGAATGACCGATATCACAACCAGCAGAATGAACACGACCGGCGCCGCAATCACGCTCAACATTAACCATTGGCTGATTTCTGCCCCGACGCCGCCGATGCCGCCCGCGCTGACCGAACTTCCCGGACTCAGAACTTCGATAACCAGCCACTGGGCTTTCCAAAACAACGCGGCAGGCACTAAACACAAAATCCACCCGACGGCAAAAAACCAAAACGGCGGCGAGGCGGTTTTGGTTTGCATAAACATTCGAGCTATCAGGAAAATGATCACGGCAATTCCGCAAATTGCCGCCAGATAGAGCGAAATTATGACCGGAACAGCGGCTTCTTTCATGCCTCCCATAACGGCACCGATGCCGGCGGTTTCGGCTTCCCTGAGCACTCGAAAAACCCTGATCAGAAGAATCGAACTTAATGCTCCGCCGATTATCGGAATGGTGTAAGTCAAAACCGCGATCAGCCGTGCCGTGATCGAAACCTTTAAGCGGGACTGATTTTCTTCTGCGTTCAGCATCGAAGCATTCATATAGTTATTCCTTTTTGAAATCGGGATCTCTATTTTATAAAGCAGTTTGTCAAATTATACAACAGAAGAGGCAATCTGATTTTCTTGAAAATCTGGTGTGCTGAATTTGTCGAGTTTGACCGTCTCCGGCATGGTTGCTTTTTTGTGGCAACTTCCTTGCTGAACACGATTTTGCCCAAATCTTCAGAAATAATTGTATGAATTGTTAGTTTATTTATTTGAACTGAGTATTTGGGCAAAGTCGGCAGAAATGAAAGAAAATGAATTCGACCATTGTCGAATTCACTAAACATATTTTTCGTTCTCCTATTTGATTCAAATTGATGTTCCCGCGTGAAGGGCGGGAATGCTGCGAAGCTGGCGCCGCATTCCCGCCTAATCCAATTAACGCAGCGATTTGAAACCGGCGCGAATATCTTCCGAAAGGAGCTGCGGCTGTTCCCATGCCGCAAAGTGACAGCCTTTGTCATGCTTGTTGTAATAGACGAGCTTGGGATATGCCCGCTCCGCCCAACTCTGCGGCACCTGATAAAGTTCGTCGCGAAAGGCGCTCACGGCAATCGGGATCTTGACGTCCATCGGAACGAAAAAGGGAAGCTTGTTCTCCCGGTAGAGACGCGCTGCGGAAATCGCTGTGTTGGTCAGCCAGGTGAGCGTGATGTTGTCGAGAACGTCGTCACGTGTGAGTCCTTCGGTTTGCCCGTCGAAGACGCGCGCGATGAGCTCGTAGCTCCGCAAGTCGTGGTCGAGGAACCAGGCGGCGAGCCCGACCGGTGAATCCGCGATCGCGTAGAGCGTCTGCGGGTGATTCGCCATCTGCTGGGCGTAAGACAATCCGTGGGTAAAGAAAAAGTCGAGCTGTTCGAACGCTCTGCTTTCCTCAGCCGAGAGTCCGGGCGGCGGTGTGTGACTGGGAAGCGCCGCCCAAATTTCAGGCGGGACGGCGGAAGGCATGTTAGTGTGGATGCCGACGAGCTCCGGCGGCGCCTGCACGCCCATCTGCTCGGTGACAACCGCGCCCCAATCGCCGCCCTGCGCAACAAATCGCGTGTATCCGAGTCGCCTCATCAGCTCGGTCCACGCCCGGGCGATGCGCGGCGGATCCCAGCCCGTCGTGGTCGGTTTGCCTGAATAGCCGTAACCCGGCAATGACGGGATCACGATGTCGAAAGCATCCGAAGCGCTTGCGCCATCGGCGGTCGGATTGGTCAGCGGCTCGATGATTTTCAGCTGTTCGATGATCGAACCAGGCCACCCGTGCGTAACTATGAGCGGTAATGAGTTTTCATTTTGTGAACGAACATGGATGAGATTAATATCGAGCCCGTCGATTTCGGTCATGAACTGCGGATAGGAGTTCAGTTTCGCCTCAACCTTGCGCCAATCGTAATCCGTTCCCCAATAACTCGCGAGTTTCTGAA
This sequence comes from uncultured Acidobacteriota bacterium, assembly GCA_902826505.1. Taxonomy (GTDB): domain Bacteria; phylum Acidobacteriota; class Blastocatellia; order Pyrinomonadales; family Pyrinomonadaceae; genus JAFDVJ01. The sequence continues at coordinate 2,087 of CADEFG010000290.1, read as the reverse complement.
TCGTCGCGAGCTGGACGCCTTGCGAAGCATCGGCGACCGTTTCCTTCTCGGGAAACCGTGTCGCGTTGACGCGCCTGCGCAATTCGGTAAGTTCCGCTTCCGGAACATTGACCTGAAACGAACGAATGGCGTTTTTGTCTGTTGATTGCTCGTTGCTTTGTTGTTTGGTTGTTGCTTGTGTCATTTTTTTATCTCCTTTTGATTGGTTTTAGATTTCCTGGCTTGGGCACGACCGGTCAGGGTAAATAGGTTTAAACCGAAACCCCGGGCGACTTTGATAATCGCGAAACAGCCGTTTCCCTTAAGCGATGACGCTGCCGACGGATAGTTCCTGAAAACGTGCCATATTTTTTTGATTTGAAACATAACGTTTTATTAAACACTCCCGCGGAATTTATCCGGTGCATCGTTCAGTTGTCAGTAAAACACAGACTTCACGGCATGAAAATTAGACCAAAGTATTGGTCGATACCAAAGTATTAGTTTGGCGGCTGGCTATATTTGGTTAAAGTTCGTGCTCAGGCGAGCGGTCCGGTTCTCCCCGGATCTGCGCCTCGCCAGCGAAAGTTCCCCCTCAAACGACGTTATCGAATATCGGTGACGAAAACTGAAGGGAAACTTGTGTAATCACTTGGAGCAGCTCGCCTGAAGCTCACTTGACCAGTGTAATGAGCGGCTTTCCTTTTTCGACGATGTACGTGGAAAGCTCCGCGCCGTTGTCGCTGCCGATGTTCTTCACCCAGTGGATCGCTCCGGCTGGGACGAACAGAACGTCGCCGGGTTTGACTGTCACGGCTTTGCGATCGATCTGATATTCGAACGTGCCTTCCAGACCGTATATGCTCGCTTCGCCCGGATGCGTGTGGCGACCCGCATTCGCTCCGGGAGCGATCTCCACCCGCGCAATGACAGCTTCCCGGCCGGGTGCGGAAACATCCGCCCTCTCGACGATGGTCCGCTGCACCGCGGGGGTTTGGGACACAAGAGTCCCAATGGATACGCCTGCAATCAGCAATCCTGAGATTCCATATTTGCGAAGGCCCTTCATCTGTTCTCCTCTAGTGGTATTTGCTCGCTAGCACGATCTGAATCTGTACAAGCGTAGCACTATGTCCCGTGAATCAAGCGTTGCTCGCGTCTCGTAGGCGGGCCCCATTCGCTCACTTTAGAAAGGCGGGTTAAGTTGCTAGACGGCCCGCGGCTTGTGCCGCAGTTGGCACAGGGGAAACCTTAGTGTTTTGGAAAGCGACGATTTGCCACCTCTCCTGTTCCTTGACCACGATCAATGTTGGGCGGGTCTCTATTTCGCGCATCTCATTGCCTTCTTTAAACTTCACGTGCGCGCGGACGAATACGATAGCGACCTCCGGGCTCACAAAACGAACGCTCTGGAATAGAAAACGGGCCTGGCTGCCTTTATAGATGGTGTCAAATATGAGCCGGTGCGCGGCCTCGATGGCGGTTCGCCCGTCCAGCTGCCCCCCAAAAATGTGGATGAAGTTGGCATCCTCCACAAACAATTCCGCAAAGCTCGCACTGTCGTAATTATTCCACGCGATTTCAAGTTGTCCTACGATGTTCTGAACGGATAGCTCATCTGTTGTCATGCTTGTCCTCCTGGCAGCGAGTTGTTATTTTCCCGTTTGCATCAATTTGACCCGCGCCGCTTGGGCGCATTCCCCGGTGACCGTGAAATAGCGCGCCACGGCCTCCTTCCCAATGTCGAACGTATGCGGTTCGCCGGGCTTACGCAGGGCGAGCATCTTGATCTTGGGAATCGCGGAATCGAATTCCGTGTGGTTCGACATCAGGATGGTGGCGTTCGCCCCCGCTGCCGCCGCAGCCATCTTGCTTTGAGACTTGATGTAGGTCTCGAAGTTAGGAACCGTGCTGGGAAAATTGAACGCCGTCCCGCCCGAGTACGCTACCTGGATCGGCTTGCCGTTGTCCTTCACCGTGAAGAGCATCGACAAGGTCCCTGGCGTATGGCCCGGCGTGGTAACCATGGTCACCGCCGTGTCTCCAAGCGTGATTTTTTGGCCGTCATCGGCGACGATGTCGCGCTTCGGCTTTCCCTGCGGGTACCC
>CADEFG010000289.1 GCA_902826505.1 uncultured Acidobacteriota bacterium | reverse complement strand
AACTTCAAGTCCATTCCAAAACCGAAGCCGTCGCCAAAGCCCTGCGCGAAAAAATAGTCTGAAATTAATTTCAGACTATTTTTTTCCAACCTGCACACTCAGGCAGTTATGCGGCGTTTCGTTTTCGTTAAAAATAAACCGCACGAGCAATTTTAACCGAATAAAGCGGAGGTTTTATTACAAAAAATGAGTAATTCACAAGTGACGAATAAAAAGTTGAAGGAAACCGTCTTGTCGGTCATTGAACATCCGGGAGTTTGGAAAATCAACTTTGAATTGAACGGATTAGTCGTAACAGGCAGACGCTATTCAATGGTTGCAAGAGCAATCAGAGAGGGAAAGATTTTCTGCAATTCAGTAGCCGAATTTAAATCAGTTCCGGGAGTGGAACTCGCCGCCGGAATGGTCACAACAGCGCGTTATAAAGAAGTTCAAAACACAATGCTGTTCAGAGGCGAAGATTATGGGAAGACCAATATTGAAAGAGCAACAATCTTTCATGAAGCAACGCACGCGCTCTTTGATCTGTTTGCAAACACGACTGAAGACCGTGTGCTTGGGATTGACGATGAATCGGCGGCGGTTCTTGCAGAAGCTCTCTATCACCGGCTTTGCGGTGTAGGTTCGAGCATCGGTTACGGAATGACGATGAACGGACACGAACAGCTCGCGCTCGAACTTGCAGACAAAATGATGGCTGAAACCGGCGACTTTGAAAAAGATCGGCGGACGTATTTTCTGAAGCCGTATCAAATTGAAAAATTTCGTATGGCGGTGGCAAGGAGTTGGAATATGGTCAAAAAAGTCTTGCCTGACGGGACAGTTAACGACAGCAGCGGTCAACTGTCAATTTACGATGGCGTTGTTCCGTGCTACTCGTGTTGGGTTCACAAAAAATAAATTGTTTTTTGTTTCCCGGTCGGCATAAAGCACAAACCTGTATCAATTAACTTTTAATTTTTGAGATTTAAGCAGAGTCGGAGAATTTATAAAAATGAAAAACCTAAGCCTATTAATCGCGTTATTTTTAATGTCGCCGGCTGCCCGAGCGCAGTCGTTAAAACAGGCTGATCCGTATCCGCTGGAAGCGGGAATCAACCGCGGAACTTCGGATAGTTTGGTCGGCGTTCACTATTGGTATTTTTACGCTCTGCCCGGAAACAGCCGGGTCGTCGTCAGATTCAAACAGGACACGACGCTTTACGGCGCGTCGGTTAATAACACCACGCTGACGATCACGCTCACGGACGAAAAACGAACGTGGCGCAATACCAAAGTTATCACACCGAAAAAAAATTCGTCCGAAGCGACGTTCACGGCTGAAAAGGTTAAAACGAAAATGAAAATCATCGTCGCCGTCGCGCCGCCGAATCAAAATCTGCTCCGAATGGGCGGCGATTATGAAATCGAAGCGGACGGTGACGTTCAGTTTGACGAATTGAAAAAAGCGGCTGATCCGATTATTCGCACTTACGACTCGAAAGTAAATTCCTACGGCACAATCAAATTTTTCGCCGACGGAACGCTCGAATCTTCCGACGGTTCGCAGGGAACTTGGAAGGTGTTTGATTCCGAAAAACGCATTTACACGGTCGTGATCGAAAAAGAACGATTTTCCGTTCAGTATCGTCCCGGCTACGGACTTGTCAAACCTGCCGAACCTAATCTGATCGTGTTTCAGGAATTGCGGTAATCGTGCCATAAGACACATTTGAGGAGATTGAACTATGAAAAATTTTATGATCAAACATTTTCTAATTCTGATAATGCTGATGTTTACGGCGATGGAAGCAGAGGCGCAAACAACGGCTTTTAATTTTCAAGGGCGTCTGAATGACGGCGGAGCGGCGGCAAACGCCAATTACGATTTTCAATTCAAGCTTTTCGACGCGCTCGCGGGCGGCAATCAGGTCGCTTCGACCGTAACCCGCGCGAATCTGCAAGTCATCAACGGCGTCTTTTCGACAACCTTGGATTTCGGCGCGATCTTCGACGCGGGCAATCGGTTCTTGGAAATCTCGGTGCGACCGGCGGGAAGCCCGAACGCGCACGTCGTTCTCGGCGCACGCCAGCAAATCTTAGCCGTTCCGTTTGCGGTGCAGGCGACGAATTCGACAAATTCAACTAACGCGACAAACGCGCAAACGGCAGTCAATGCGACGACCTCAAACAATGCGCTCGCGCTCGGCGGCACGGCGGCGTCCGAATTCGCGCGGCTCAATAGCGTCAATACCGGCAGTCTCGAAATTACCGGCGATCTCAAAGTCGGCGGTAACATGCGCCAGTCGAACACATCTTACGGCGGAGTCAAGGCGATGCTTCACGCCAAACCGAATCCGAGCGGCGCTAACCCGACCGTCGTTAAATGCTATAACGCGATCACTAATTCCTCCGTTCCGCCCTGCGGATTCAGTGTGATCAGAGCACCGGCATCGTTCGGCGTTTATAAAATCGATTTCGGCTTCGCGGTCACCGACCGTATCGTCTCGGTGACCGCCGAATACGCTTCGGGCTGCGAGGTGATCGGAAATATTTGCGGCGGAATCGGACATAATTTCGGTGCGAACTTTGTCAAGTTCAACACCACGACGATTGACGTTTTCACCTTTGCGGCGGGCAATTCCGACGACACGGCGGACGCCGCCTTTACGATTGTTCTGTACTGATTTTTCTAAGAGGAGTTAGACGAGATGAAAGCTCGAACGATTATATTTATCTGCTTTTTGATTTTAACCTTTTCCGCGACGCTTGCCGCGCAAAGGCTCAAGCCGAAAGAAATTATCTACAGCCGTCTGCCGGCGGATCCGAATTTGCCGGCGAACGGCGCGAACCAGCCGACGATCTGGGCGGTCGGGCAGGACGGCTCGAACGACCGTTTTATCACTTACGGCACAAAGCCGCGCATTTCGGACGACGGGCGTTTTCTGCTGTTCAACCGTTTTACGCGGAGTTCCGGGCAATACAATCCGTTCGGCGGTTATGCAGATGTCATCGTGCGCGACCTTTCAACGGGACAGGAAACGATGATTTTCGAGTTGAACTTTGACACCAATGTCGGGGGGCATGCGTTTTCGCCCGAAAGCAATCAGGGCGCGTATGAAATCATCGCCGACAATTCGAGTTTTATGTATAAATTCAACCGCGACGGAACCAACCTATTTCGGTTTCCGTGGGAGAATGCGAACTATGTCAACGATGATTTTCCGGCTGTCCGGCGCGGCGACCAGCTCATCGCGTTCAGCAATAATATTCCTCCGGCGGATGTCGGCGGGCTTTACACGGTTCAAATTTCCGGCGCGGCGCGGCAGCGAATTCCGAACACGAGCTGCAGAGATTTTCATCCGGCGTGGTCGAACGACAACCAGTACATCGCGTTCGGCTCGATCGCCTTGCAATGCTTTAACGGTAATTATCCGAACATCACGCTTTATCCTTACTGGATCGCCAACATCTTAAAGATAAAGCCTGACGGCACGGGCAGAGTACAAATTTCGAATTTTCCGGCAAACCCGGATTGTTCACAAAATACCGCCAACTGTCTGACGCTCGGTTACGTCTGGACGGAAGACAATTCAAAAATCATCGCTGCCGGAAGAATCAACGGCACGAAAGGACTTTTCGCTTTTAACGCCGACGGCAGCGGCGCGTTTACGCAAATCCCGATTTCCGCCGGAACCGCGCCCGAATATGTCGGCGGTATCGTTCAGACGCGCGTCGACCGAAACGTCTTATCCATTGGCGGCGGCGTCACGGCAAGCAGTCAATACAAGCTCGTTTCGACGATCGGCGAACCCGTCGCCGGACAAACTTCCGTCGGCGGCACGTTCGATCTGGCAAGCGGTTTTTGGGCAATTCCCGCCGCCAGAAAATCGCGGTTCGATTTCGACGGCGACAACAAAACCGATCTCGGCATTTTTCGTCCCAGTGATGGAAGCTGGTGGTATTCGCGCTCGTCCGACAATCAGTTTCGGGTCTTTAACTTCGGAACCGGCTCGGATTTAATCACGCCCGGCGATTTTACGGGCGACGGCAAGGCAGACCTCGCCGTCTTTCGTCCTGCTTCCGGCTTTTGGTTCATCCAGAGAAGCGAGGATAATTCGTACTTTTCCTTCCCGTTCGGCGCTTCGGGCGATCTGCCCGTCCCGGCTGACTTTGACGGCGACGGCAAAACGGATGCGGCGGTTTTTCGTCCTTCCTCACAAACGTGGTTTATTCTTCGTTCGAGCGACGGCGGGACAACCATTCAAGGATTCGGACTCGCGCAGGATAAACCGGTGGCGGCAGACTACACCGGCGACGGCAAGGCGGACATCGCGATCTATCGCCCTTCGAGCGGTCAGTGGTGGTATCAGGACAGCAATAGCGGGCAAGTCATCGCCTTTCAGTTCGGAAACTCGACAGACCGTCCGGTGCAGGGCGATTTTACCGGCGACGGCAAAGCGGATGCGAGCTTTTTCCGTCCTTCGACGGGCGAATGGTTTATTTTGCGATCGGAAGATTCTTCCTATTTCTCGGTTCAATTCGGCACTTCGGGCGATTTGCCCGTTGCCGGAGATTATGACGGCGACGGCAAAACGGATGTGGCTATTTTCCGTCCTTCGACAAATACCTGGTGGATCAATCGCTCGGCTCAGGGATTATTTGTCATCGGTTTCGGGATCGCCGGCGACCAACCCTTAGCGTCGAATGTTTTTTAGCCTTGCCGGCGGTTTGTTTCGCGGTTACGTTTTATCAAATTTTTTCGACGGTTCGCCGGCGCGTTCAGCCAAAAAGATTTTCGGCTGAACGCACCGGCGAACCGTCATTCGTCGATTGATTTAGTTGAATGATTCAAAAGGTTATTTTTAAGTTTCCGAATTAGACTTCGCCGTCGCCCGCCAATCGTTCGCGCGCCGCTTTTTCTTTTTCGGCGGCGTTTTCGTCGAGGATTGCTTCGAGCACGCGGAGACGCATAAACAGACGGATTTCCGGTCGCTGGAATTTGTCAGCCAAACCGACGGTACGCTCAAAATCGGCGCTTGCCAGATGACGGAACAAAACGGAAGAATTCGGGATAAAAGTCAGGTATTCACTGTTGATCGCAGAGAAAAACAGTTCGTCCCGTTCCTCCTTGCGAACGGTAAAAAAATCGCCCAATTTTATTCCGGCGTTGATGTATTCGTCCGATTGCGCGATGCCGTTTTCCAAAACCGCAAACGACTGTTCGGGAGCGATCGTCGCGGCGACGGAAGCGAATTTGACCGAGGCGGCGACGTCGGGGAATTTTCTGATATAACCGGGCAGTATGACCGCCGCTTCGTCGAGCAATTCCTTCGCTGCCGGCTGATCGCCACGGGCGGCGAGCGCAGCGGCGTAATCGGTCAGGGCGTTGATCTTATCGAGATTGTTTCGCATTCCGGCAACGATCCGGCGAACTTCCGCCGCGCCGCCGCGCATGGCTTTGGCGAGCGGCAGCGCGGCGCCGATCTCTTCAGCCAGATACGAGTAATTCTTGGGTTCTTTCAAGAGAGCAAAGATTTCCTGAGCCTTCACGGCGTCCTTTTCTTCGAGGGCTTTGAAAGCGAGTTCCGCCAAACGCTGCTCGCGCGCTTGCGGCGCGGCGCGTTCGGCATCTCTGACCAGTTCGTCGAGACTCTTCTCGCTGCGGGCGAGATCGTAATTTTTCGATTCGAGGATCGCATCGAGCCGCGTGCCGTTTTCCGCGCCGATTTTGGCGCGAATTTTCTGCGCGAGCGCGGGTGAATGGCGGTTGATTTCCGTCATTATATGGCTGATCGAAAGCGGCATCGGGTTCGGCGTCGTGAGATAGGCGTTTGCCGCCAGCTCAACCAGTTGCTTCATCTCCTCGGCGGTGAAAAGCGGTTTCATTTTCTTTTCCTTGTCGCGCCCCGCCGCGCGGTTCAGGTCAAACGCGGTGTTGATTAAATTTCCCAGTTCCCAGTAATCGATTTCGCCCGGTTTGAGCGGCGTCGAAGGTTTGTCGGTTTCCAAAGGGAAACGGATTTTCTGTGATTTGATCTTCGCGAGCATCTCGCGGGCGACCTGCGCCGCCGCGCCCGAATCGCGCCCGTGCAGCTCTTTGAGCGACTGCACGAATTGATAATTCAAACCGTTCTCGTCGAATTTCCGTTTGGCGAGCGCCGCCGCTTTTTCCGGGTCTTTCCGCACGACGGCAGCGGTCAGCTGCAATTCCAGCTCATTTGCGGCGAGCGGATCGTATTCGACGATCCTGCCCACTTTCAAAACCGCGAGCGCGTCGACGGCGGCTTGCGGGTCGCGTTCGCCGAGCGACAAGATAAGTTCGCGGCGCAGCGCGGCAATTTCGCTGCGTTTATTGTAATGCTCCGCTTTTTCGAGCCGCGTCATCGTTTCCAAGCCTTCGGGCGGATCGATCGCGGCAAACAGATTTTGCAGCTCGCCCGCCGCCGTCCCGTAAAGCTCGCGCGCCGTGCGTTCGTCCGTCTTCCACAACAAACCCGCGAGAATCGTATTCGCGTGGATGCGATTCTCCGGCGCGATCAATTGCTGCGCGCTGCGCACCGTTTCGTTCAATAATTTCACGGCGTTTTCTTTCGGCTCCGGCTTGATCGCGCCGTCGTCCGCCGCCCGCACCGCGGCGGGCGTTTGCAT
>CADEFG010000288.1 GCA_902826505.1 uncultured Acidobacteriota bacterium | reverse complement strand
TCGCCCGGTTCAAGGCGCACCTAAACGTCTGATCTTTAAGCGGCACATCGGGTTTGGCGCCGTCCCATTTGTCGCCTTTGTAGGTTTCTTTAAGATAAACTTCGGCATATTTTGTCTCGCCCGAAGCGTTTAAAACCTTTGCTTTGATGCGCACCCAATTGCCGTCAACCGTTCCTTTTTGTTCGGTGATTTCCTGCCAGTCGTCCCATTTCGGAAACTTCATATCCTCGAATTTCAGATCCGTGATCCGCAGCGGCGCGCCGCATTTTTGGAGATTCCAGGTAATCGTTTCCGTCACATTCTGCCATGTGTAGGTATAAGTTCCCGAAAGCCGGTTCGGGTCGTCCGAGTTGACTCGATTTTTTCCGTCGCTCGTGATCGAATTGCCTTCGATCGTCGTCGGTGTTTTCGGCGAGTTAAAGGTTTTGCCTTCCTTCGGCGTGCATTGTCCGCTGAAGCTCGAAGTTGTCGAGCCGCTGCCTTCACCCTTGATCTGCGGAATGGCAATGCCGACCGTATAACTGCCGTCGGTATTGACGCCGACATTGACGTTGGCGTCAACCGTATCTTTGCCGGTCGTTTCGGTTTTCGAGGTCGATTCGCCGCGCATATCCTGCCACGTTTTGCCGCGGTCGCACGAGTTTTTTTCGACCGCCGAGATTTTTTCGACCGATGAAAAATTATGGTCAACCCTTCCGATGCCTTTGCTCTGCCCGTTTCGTCCGGGCGCTTCGACGACCGAAATCTGCGCTTTGTAATCGTATTTCATTTCCCAATCGCGCGTGTCTTCGCCGCGTCCCGAAACTCGCGGAACGGTTTTGTGATCGGTCATTTTTTGCTGGCGCGTATAAAGAATCGTCCCGGTCCACGCGCCCGAACACTGTTTTGCGGCTTGTTTCGGTTGATTTGATGAAACGTTTTGACTGCCCTTTGTGACCTGGGCAAAAACGGAAAAATTTCCGCAAATTGTGATAAAAGTTAAAGTTAAAGTTAAAAGTTGATATCCGAATCCAGATTTTTCACGCATTTTTTTTGCTCCGTTGAAGAATGGCTCTCGTCATTAACGCGCAAAGCGTTTTGAAAAAGTATCTCAGCCGATAAATTTCGCCTGTCGAAAAAAAAATAATTCGTTTATACTTTGAAAAAAACTCTTATCGCGATAAATTTCGAAAAAACAAATGCCGTCTGAACGCCAACAGAAAATTGAAACGGTTTTTCATACTGCGACCAGTCTTGCGAAACCCGACCGCGCGGAATATTTAGACGAAACCTGCACCGGTGACCCGGAAATGCGCCGCGAAGTCGAAAAACTTCTCGCGCGTTTCGATGACGAAACCGCCGCCGCCGCCAAAGAATTGGATTCGATGAAAGGACGCGTGACGGGCGCTTATCGGTTGATAGAGGAAATCGGGCGCGGCGGGATGGGCGCGGTTTATCTGGCGGAACGCGCCGACGGAATGTTTAAAACCAAAGCCGCCGTCAAGCTCATCAAACGCGGGATGGACACCGATTCGATTCTGCGCCGGTTTCGCAACGAACGGCAAATTTTAGCCGCGCTCAATCATCCGAACATCGCGCTCCTGCTCGACGGCGGGACGACCGCCGAAGGGCTGCCGTATTTTGTGATGGAATACATCGACGGCAAACCGCTTTTTACGTTTTGCGACGAGCAAAAACTGGATATTAAAGCGCGTTTGAAGATCTTTCGGCAAATCTGCGACGCGGTTCAGGAAGCGCATAACATCAAGGTCGTTCACCGCGATTTGAAACCGTCGAATATTCTGGTCAAAAAAGACGGCACGCCGAAGCTGCTCGATTTCGGGATCGCCAAACTGCTCGACCCGGAAATTTCTTCCGAGACACTCGAACTGACCTTAACGCAGTGGCGCGTGATGACTCCGCATTACGCAAGTCCCGAACAGATCTACGGCGGCGAAATTTCTTACGCGTCCGATATTTACAGTCTCGGCGTTTTGCTTTACGAACTCATCACGGGGACGAAACCGTATCGTTTTGCGAGCAGCGCCCCGCATGAAATTTCGCGGGTGATCTGCGAACAAGAGCCGCTGCCGCCGTCAATGGCGATTGCGGAATTCGGACTTCGGATTGCGGAATTGAATTTCAACGATCTCGATAAAATCACGCTCAAAACATTGCGAAAAAAACCGTCGGAACGCTATCAAAGCGCCCGCGAATTGGGCGAAGATATTGACCGTTATCTGAAAAACCTGCCGGTTGCCGCGCAGTTTTTTACTTCCGAAGCGATTCCGAAATCTTCCGCTGCCAAGAATGAAAGCAAACATTCGGTGGCGATCTTGCCGTTTAAATTACTGAACATCGGAAATTTGGAAGAGTCGGGCGGCGACGATTATCTGAGCGTCGGACTCGCCGACGCGCTCGTCACGCGGCTCAGCGGAATGCAGAGACTGCTTGTCCGCCCGACCAGTTCGGTCGTTCGTTTCGGCGAAAATTCCGACGGCTTTGCCGCAGGCAACGAACTCGGTGTCGAGTTTATCGTCGAGGGCAATATCCGGCGCGCCGGAACGCGAATCCGCGTAACGACGCAGCTTTTGGATGTCAAAGGCAATTCGACGCGCTGGGCGGACAAATTCGACGAAGAATTTACGGACGTTCTCGAACTCGAAGACACGATCAGCGAACGGGTCGCCAAATCGCTTTTGCCGCAGCTCACGGGCGAAGAGCGAAAACGTCTCGACAAACGCGGGACGAATTCGCCCGAAGCCTACGAAGCTTATTTGCGCGGACGCTTTTTCTGGAATCAATTCGTGCCCGATGCGTTTCCGAAAGCGATCGAATCGTTTCAAAAAGCGGTCGCGCTCGATCCGAATTACGCGCTCGCCTATGTCGGCATCGCCGATTTTTACAACTGGGCTTGTATTTACGGCTTGTTCCCGACCTCGGAATGTTTTCCGAAGGTTTACGAAGCGGCAAGCCGCGCTTTGGAAATTGACGATTCGCTGGGCGAAGCCTACGCCGCGCTCGGTCTTTATTATTCGAGCATTTCGGAATATGAAAAATCGGAAGTCTATTACCGCCGCGCCATCGAGCTTAATCCGAATTACGCGCTCGGTCACGAATGGCTCGGTTCGAGTCTCGTCGGCAGAGGCGAATTTGACGAAGGCATCGTCGAAGTCAAAATGGCGGAACAGCTCGACCCTTTTTCGATGCGGGCGAAAACCCTGACCGCGTGGACCGCGTATCAGGCGCACCAATATGATCTGGCACTGGCAAAAGCCCGTGAGATCATCGAACTCGATCCGAACTTTCCGCAGGGTTATCTGCAGTGCGGCAACGTTTTGATGCAGCTGGGACGATTTGAAGAATCGCTGGAAATGTGCCGCATCGCCGTCAAATTGCTGCCCGATTTTCCGCTGCCGATCTACAATCTGTGTTTTGCGCTGGTCGCGGTCGGACAATTGGACGAGGCGCGGGAAATTGTCAAAAAACTGGAAGCCGTTTCCAAAGAAAGATACGTCGGAAAATATTTTCTGGCGGCATCGCATCTGGCGATCGGCGAAACCGACGCGGCTTTCGAGTATCTGGAAAAAGCGATCGACGAAAAAAATCACTGGCTGCTCTGGCTCGGCACCGAACCGAAACTCGATTCGATTCGCGGCGAAGCGCGATTCGACAAATTATATGAACGCAATCCCGGGCTTTTGTCGCTCAAACCGAAACCGGCGGCGGAAAAGACGGAAACAAAAAAAACGTTGGCGGTTTTGCCGTTCAAATTTATCGGCGGCGCCGAGCCGGACGATGAATATCTCGGCATCGGTTTGGCGGATTCGCTGATTATGCGTTTCTCCAATGTTCAAAAATTTATTGTCCGTCCGACCAGCGCGGTGCTCGCGTTCGGCGATGCGAAAATTGACCCGATCGCGGCGGGCAAACAGCTCGATGTCGAATATGTGGTTGACGGCACGATCCGGCGGGTCGGCGACCGCATTCGGGTGACGGCGCAATTATTAAATGTCAGCGAATCGGCAACCGCCTGGTCTTTTCCGTTTGATGAAAAATATACGGACGTTTTCGCGCTCGAAGATTCGATCTCGAAAAAAGCCGCCAAATCGATCTTACCGCAATTTTCGGGCGAAGATGCCCGCAGTTTGAGCAAACGCGGCACGAATAATTTGAAGGCTTACGAAGCTTTTATGAAAGGTCGGTTTTATTGGAATTCGATGACCGAAACGGGTTTTGCCAAAGCCATCGAGTTTTACGAAAAAGCCGTCGCGCTCGACCCGGAATATGCGCTTGCCTACACTTCGATCGCCGAATATTACATCCATCTCGGGATTCAATGCATCAAGCCGTTTGCCGAATGCAGTCAGCGAGCGAAAGAAGCGGCGGAAAAAGCCGTCAAATATGATCCGAGTTTAGCCGAAGCGCACGCCGCGCTTGGGTTTGCGCTGATGAACGCCGACTACAATTGGCAGGCGGGCTTAGAAAATTTTCAACGCGCGGTGCAAATCAATCCGAATTCCGTGCTCGCGCATTTTTGGCTTGAAACCTATTACATCCAGAATCGTCGTTACGACGAAGCCCTCGCCGAGCTCGAAAAAGCTTTGGCAATCGAACCGAAATTACTTTTTCTGTGGCACAATCTGGCTTGGGTTTATTTTAATTGCCGCCGGTTTGACGATTCGATCAAGATTCATCAGCAAATCGGCGAAACCTATTCTAACTACGCTTTTGCCAATTTATCTTATAGTTGGGTTTTGCGGCACGTCGGAAGATTTGACGAAGCAATCGAAAGAGCGCAAAAAGGCATTCAGCTCGCGCCCGAAAATCCGATGTATCTGACGGCGCTTGCCGCCGCGCTTGCCGCCGCCGGAAAATCTTCGGAAGCCGCCGAAGTTTTAGAAAAAATTACGCGGCTTGCCAAAGAAAAATACGTTTCGCCCTATATACTCGCAATTGTTCAGAACTGTTTCGGCGACCGCGACAAAACTTTCGAACTATTAAAAACCGCCGCCGAAATTCGCGACACCTGGATCGTTTGGATCGGCGTTGACCCGCAATTCGAGGCTTTGCACGCCGACGCGCGTTACGAAGAAATTCTGCGAATGATCAATCATCCGCTCGCAAAATGATCGAATACTATAAACCTTCAAATTATTCCGCGCCAAAATAGTTGAGGACTTTCGAATTGTTGTTTTCGGATGCGGTTTTGAAAATGTTTTTCGACCGCCATTATATAAGTTTCGTTTCGTATCAAAACAAAGCGGTCGCCGAAAATTGGCGACCGCCGGATCGATCAAAAATCTGACCGATAATGTTTATTTGGACGGAAGAACTTCCGTCCACGCCAAAACCAACGCGTCGTCGGTTGCCGCAAAAAATCCGACGACCGCGCGGCGCTGCGGGCTTTCTTTGAAGACCGTAAAAAACGTCAGATCGCCTTCTTTACCGCCAACCTCGTATTTCCAGCCAGCCGCCGAAAGATTGTTCTCCAGTTGTTTTATCAAATTTTCCGCGCTCGCCTTACTGTAATCTTTTTCCGTCCACGCCAAAACTTCCGAATCGCCCGCCACGAATTTGCCTTCGCCGGCTTCGACAATTTTTGCGAGTCCCTGATTGATCTCCGCCGGAACGCTCGACGGCTGAACGCGCAGCGCGCCCGCCGGCAGATTGACGCCCGTCACGGACGAACTCGCCGCCGGTTCGTATTCTTCTTTGGTTTGCGCCGAAACAGCCGCAAATAGCGCAAACGCGCAGAAAACCGTCCATAAAACCCGTAAATTTTTCTTCAACATATAATCGCTCCTTAAAATCCTAAATATAAAATCTGCCGCTCAAACCGGCGAAATAATCTCCGTTTTTTAACGCGCAAAACGAACGAAAAAAGTTTCTCCTGGAAATAAAAAAGGGCAAGCCGGTTTTCGGGCTTGCCCTTCGATAAACATTGACGAAAAGATTATTTCTCTTCGCGCCGGTAACAGGTTTCGCCTTTCGCATTAGCCAGACAGATCAAATCTTTGCCGTAATCGTCCGTTGACGTGCGCCACGTGTAGGTTTCTTTTTCGAGCGTGTAGTTGCGCTCCTTGTTCGAGTTCGGCGCACAACTGTAAGTATTTTTCCAGTAGTTTTTGGTCGGCGTAAACGTGATCTGGTCGCCGTCGACCTCGACTTTGCCGCGTTTGTCGTTAAACAGCGCGGTCGTGCAGCCGTACATCGTTGATTCCATATAACCGATAAATTCAAAACCGCCGTTCGCCGTCAAAACATATTTGAAGGTCGAACCGTTGCTCGCACGGGTTGCGCCGGTCGTCGTATTGCGATCCTGAAGCATCGAAATCGCGCCTTTTGTCCAGGTTCCGACCAAATCACCCGGAACTTTCTGCGCAAACGATTGACCGGCGAGTAAAAATATCAATAAAAATAAAAACGAAATATATCTCATAAAAATTTTTCTCCTGTTAAATCGCGGCTGATTAACCGCTCATTTTCTAACGCGCAAAGATTTGCGAAAAAGTGTCCGGAAAGTTTTCAACTTATTGAATTTCGGCAATTTCCCGGGAGCCTCTGCCCTCGCACAGCATAAATTTGCCGCTCATATATTTCTGCAAATTGGCGACGATATGTTGATCTGCCCATTCTTTCGGCATTTCGCCGTCATAGT
>CADEFG010000287.1 GCA_902826505.1 uncultured Acidobacteriota bacterium | reverse complement strand
TCAGTAAAAAAAATAAATCAATGCGATAGATAGCTTCTTAAGATCGGCTCGAGACTATCAAAATCAACCGGTTTATCGATCAAATCATTGCATCCGGCTTCGATTGCTTTGTTGTAATAATTTTTCCCGAACGCGGTCACGGCAATGATCGGAACACGCGAATCGGCGTCAAATGACCTGATTGCGCGGGTTGCCGTCAAACCGTCAACGACCGGCAGGGAAATATCCATCAAGATCAAATCCGGATGATATTGTTTGACACGATCGATTGCCTCAATTCCGTCCGCCGCTTCGATTACTTTATAACCGTAGCTTTCGAGCAAGATCTTCATAAACTCGCGTGTATCTTCGTAATCTTCAACTATTAAAACCTTCTTTTCCATAAAACACCTAAAATATTAAATAGAACTAAAATAATACGTTATAAGTTCCGATTTGCTTGAATGGCAAATTCAATGCCAAAGATTAAATCTAACTGCCTAGTTGACCGGCAAAATCCTTATCTTTTGCCGGAGAGCGGCGAATATTCTTATCTTAAAAACTAATGCCGTTTGAATGAATAAAACAATTTCCTGTATATTAAACGCTATGAAAACTCTTTATCCTGAGATAGAACCTTTTGATTCGGGATTTTTGGACGTTTCCGAAATCCACAAAGTTTATTACGAACGCTGCGGAAACGCGGACGGCATTCCGGTTGTTTTTCTGCACGGCGGACCGGGTGGCGGTCTGATTCCGATGTATCGCCAATATTTTGATCCGAATAAATATCATATCATTTTGTTTGACCAGCGCGGTTCGGGCAAATCAACACCGCACGCCGAGCTTCGCGAAAACACGACCTGGGATTTGCTCCACGACATCGAATCCCTGCGCGAAAAGTTCGGGATCGATAAATGGTTCGTCTTCGGCGGTTCGTGGGGCAGCACTTTAAGTCTTGCCTACGGCGTCACGCATCCCGACCGTTGTCTCGGATTGATTCTGCGCGGAATTTTCCTGACGCGGCGGAAGGAACTTTTGTGGTTTTATCAATACGGCGCGTCGGAGATCTTTCCCGATTTCTGGGAACGCTACCGCGACGAAATTCCGTTCGAAGAGCGCGGCGATTTTATGACCGCGTATTACAACCGTCTGACGAGCGACGATGAAGCGACGCGGCTTTCGGCGGCGCGCGCGTGGAGCGTTTGGGAAGGCTCGACCTCGAAACTTTTTCCCGACGCGGATTTGATGAATCACTGGGAAGGCGAACACGAAGCGCTCAGTTTGGCGCGGATCGAATGTCATTATTTTATGAACAATTCGTTTTTCCCGACGGAAAATTATCTGATCGAAAATATTGATAAGATTCGGCATATTCCGACCGTCATCGTGCAGGGACGCTACGATGTCGTCTGCCCGATGACGAGCGCGTGGGATTTGCACCGCGCCTTTCCCGAAGCCGAATTTATCGTCGTTCCGGACGCCGGACATTCCGTTTCGGAAAAAGGAATTACGTCGGCGCTCGTTAATGCGATGGATAAATTTCGGGACCGGTAAAAATGAAAAAATGCCCGCAATGCAAAGCCGTCTATCCGGACGATCTGGCGTTTTGCTTGCAGGACGGCAGCGCTTTGTTGATCGCCGAAGAAGAAAAGACGGTGATTTGGCAAAGCTCGTCGTTATACGGACAACCGGTCAAACAGGGCGTGAGCCCGATCTTTGCTTATTTGACGATCGGTTTGCTGGCACTACTGATCGGCGGCGGCGTGGTTGCTTGGCTACTCTGGCGAAACGATCCGCCAAACGAGCAAACAAAAAACATCAACGCCGTCCGAACCGCCGAACCGCCGAAACCAACGCCGACACCGGTTCAAAATACGCCGGTGCCGGTTCCGTCTTTAACGACCGAAGCCGTTCAAAATCTTATGAATTCCTGGGAGAAATCACAGGATACGCGCAATTTTGCTTTGTATAAATCCTGTTATGATCCGTCATTTAAGGGCATCAAACGAACCGTCAGCGGAAGCGCGAGCAACTACAGCTATAATCTATGGCTTGATGATCGTCAAAAAATGATGATTAAAGCGAAATATATGGAAGTCCGGCTCGAAAAATTGCGAATCTCGATCGAGGAAAATGTCGCGACCGTCGAATTCGACCAGTATTTTAGCGTCACGGGTTATGCGGATTTCGGTCCGAAGGTCTTAAGAATAAAAATGACGGAAAACGGCGCGAAGATTTTTTTTGAGGAATTAAAATCTTCGACTCTCGTCACCGACTGAAATCTTAAATTGAAAACATTTATCAAATAGCGTTATTATAAAAGATATCTGACGCGCAAACTTTTCGGGTTTTCGGGCGTCTAAAATTTTTAGAACTTTTTTGAGGAATTTATTATGCCGCAAGGTTGGGAATGGATAATTATCGGTGGTGCTTTGTTTTTATTGTTCGGCGCGTCGCGCCTGCCGCAGCTTGCGAAATCGCTCGGACAATCGCGCAAAGCCTTTAAGGACGGAATGCGCGAAGCCGAAGAAGAGGCGGAAAACGAAGCGAAACAGCGCCAGCTTAATCCGAATGCCGCCGCTGCTGCTCCGCAGATCAATGCGATGAGCGACGAAGCGTTGATGGAAGAAATGCGCCGCCGCGCCGAAGTCAAACAATCGTAAATAAAAAGCCAGCGCAAGCCGCGATTACGACTTGTTCTGAGCGGCGATCATAAAACTCGGACGCGAATGATTTGATGAAGACTGCAAATTTTCATAACGGAAATTTGCAGTCTTTATTCTGCTTTCTGAAACTCCGCGAGCAGCGAATAACGACGGTAAAGCGGCGTTATTTTCAGTTTGCCCAAACCTTGCTTTTCCAAATCTTCCAAAAAAGGAATCAAATCCTGCGGGTATTTGACGTGAAACTGTTTGAGCCAGCCGGTTAACATCTTCCGAAACCAGCGCGGCAAATCCGCCTGGTCGTAAAAATCGACGATGTAGAGAGTTTTTCCCGGTTTCAGATTTTCGAGCGCGTTTTCGAGCGATTCTTTCCACGGCGGAATGATCGAAACCGCGTAGCTGAAAAAACAAGCATCAAATTTTTCGGGCAGTTCAAAAGTTTTATCAAATGTAAAATCATCCGCCAAAGCGGTTTTGAGCGTGATGTTTTGCAAACCCCGCGCCTCGATCTTGCCCTGCGCCGTTTTAAGCATTTCCGCCGAAGCGTCAAGCCCGAAAAAATTTGCCGGCGGATGTTTTTTCGCCAGAATGATCAAGTTTCTGCCGGTTCCGCAGCCGATTTCGAGAATGTTTTCGCCGGGCTTGACCGCCATTTGCGAGATCAACCGGTCGCGCCCTAAAAGATAATATTTGCGCGTCAGATCATAGAAATATCGCTGGTGGCGATACATTCTGTCCATTTTCTCGAAAGCTTCCGCCGAATTTTGGAGTTTGGATTTTGGATTTTGGGTTTGGTTTTTCAAGTTCGCAATTACACCGTTTTGTTTTGTTTTTCGCGATATTCGCGCAAAGATTCAAGCGCGTTTTGACGGATTTTGTTTTGCAGAAACGACGACCAGCCAAGCAGCGCGCCGCTCAATCCCAGCGCCTGTTTTGACCATTTCCAGATGTCGAACGTGTCTGTGTGGCGAACGATCTTGCCTCCCCGGAATTCAAATTCGGCGTGGATCTCGTTAAACACCTGCCTGCCGGTTTTGCTGAAAAGATATGCGGCAGTCCAATCCGCCGAGCCTTTTTGATCGTCGGCTTTGACGTTCTTGAATTCGATCCTGATATTTCCCTTGGCGCGCTCGACGAGCATTTTCCACATATTTTTGGCGTCCGCGCCTGTGAGCCGTCCGAAAGCCGGATCGGAAAACTCGATCTCGTCCGCGTAACACGCCGTCATCGCGTCGGCATCGTTGTTCGCGAACGATTCGTAAAAATGCCGGATTAGCTGTTCGTTTTCCATAGATTCAGATCATTTTTCTGCTGTTAATTTTTTGTGGATTATAAGTCCGCCAAATCCGATCCCGAGAAAGCCCGATGCCAGAATAAGCGAGCCGGAAGTTTTTTGATAGAAAACGAACTCGATTAGACTGACCGCCCAATGCGGAATTCCAAGAAGGATTATAGATTGAAAAAGCACTTTCATATCTAATTTTTCAAAATATATAGATGAAATCCGCCGTAGATCGAAGCGCGGTCTTGCCGAAAAAGTTCCTTTGAAAAATCTTCTTCGTAAACAAATCTGCTGCGCAAACTTTCCGGCAAATTCGTTTCGATCGGCGAGCTTGCTCCGGCGGTGCGAAAGATTATCCGCGAATCCTTTTCGCCTTTTTCGGCGATCGCCTGCCAGAGCTCGGTCATCATTGCCGGATTCATCCAATCCTGCGCGTCGAGAAAAACGAACCGATTAAAAGTTCCGGGCGGCTGTTTTCTTATCTCTTCCGTCACCGAACCGATCCGTGTTCTGATATTTCCGGCATTCGCCCGGAGCGCCGCGTAATTTTCCGCCTTTAAATATTCGGGCACGGCTTGGCGGTTTTCGGTGTCGTATTTACGCGCAAAAGCCTGCCACGCAAAATAATTTTCATAGATCGGGTACGAAACGGCGAGCCGCCGGGTGCGTTCCTTGTAAACGTCAATAATGCTTCCGCCTTCGGCTAAATCTTTTTTGAGTTCGTCGTATTGCTGCGGCGGAATTCCGAGACCGAACATCGTCACGGGCATTTTGCCGATCGCCTTGATGACGAACGAATCGAAAAACGGCGCGATGAATTTTTCGTAAAGCGCGGCTTGTTCTTCCACGGTTTTCGCTTTTAGAACCTCGTCCGGGCGACAACCCAATACACGCGAAAACTTATGAAAGAAACGCAGAAAATAACCGTTCCGCGAATGTTCGTAAAGTCCGCCTTTTTTAAAGAAATTGATCCGTTTGCCGTGCATCACTCTGCCGAGCAGCGAACTCGATTCCCAAAATTTTTTGGTGGCTTTATCAAGCTTCGGCGCGATAAATTTTTCGTAGGATTCGATCGTCTTTGCGCTTTTGCCGAAACCGAAAAAAGCAAAAAAATCGTCGTAAGAAGGCAGAAATTTGATGGCGGCGATCTTCAGATTGAGCAGGAAAATATGATGGCGATTGAGATCGACGGCGGTCACGTTCTGCGGGTTTTCGAGCAAATAATTGAGCGCGTTGCAGCCGCCCGAAGAAATCGTCAGAACGCGCGAATTTTCGTCCAATTTTAAGGCTTGCAGATCGACCCGCGGGTCTTCCCAGATTTGATTATAGACAAACGCGTCGAACCAGACGGCGAAAAGTTTCTGCAAAACACCTTGCTTTTTGGAAGCGTCTTTTTGTTTGACCGCGTCTAAAACGAGTTGTTCTTCGCTCATAAATAGTCGAGAGTCAAGAGTCTTGAGTCGAGAGTCCAAAGTCAAAAGACTCTCGACTCAAGACTCTTGACTCTCGACTATTCGTTAACCATCACTTCCACGGGATCGATCGTCGAAGCCTTCCACGCCGGATAGAGCGCACCGAACAGGCTTCCGCCGACGGCGATCGCGACCGCCGTCAAGATCCAATTCCGGCTGAATTCAAACTGCAGATCGAAACTTTTGCCGATCGCGTAAGACGCGAGCCACGAAGCCGTAAACCCGAGCAGCACGCCAAGCACGCCGATCATAAACGCTTCGCCTTCGATGACCTTGATGATAAAGGATTTTGACGCGCCCAACGATTTCAAAATGCCGATTTCCTTGCGCCGTTCGGTGATCGTCGTGTACATCGAAAGCAGCACGAAGATCGTCGAAACAAACGCGCCCAAACCGACCAGCACGCGCAAAAACAAATTCAAAGCCGGAATGCGCTCCTGCGCGTCGATCACCAGATCGCGCGTTAAATTGATTTTATTTCCGGGCAACGTCTGATTGATCCGCGCCGCCACTTCGTCAACGTTCGCGCCGTCCTTGAGCTTGACCAAAATATATGTGCATTTGTCGGTTTCGAGCGCCTTTTGCATCGCCGCGAGCGACATTTTAATCCGCGCGCCCGACGGCGGCGAAAAAATACCGACCGCCGTATAATTTCTTCCGAAAATTTCGACCTTTTCGCCGAGTCCGACGTTTTGGTCTTTGACATAGCGTTCGTCGAGAATGACTTCATCATCGGCGACGGCGGCGCGTCCGGCGACGATCTGCATCTCGTTCATTTCGGCAAAGGGTTGCCATTCGACGCCGTCAATTTGCTGAATTCCCCAACGCTGGTTCGCGTTCGCCGCGATATATCGGATGACCGGAACGGTTGAGCCGACACCTTCGATCTCCAGTAATCTTTTGGCGTAAGCCGTCGAGACCGACGCGTTCGAACTCATTATTTCGACCGCCCCGGGACGCGTAAAAACGATTTCCGCTTTCCAGTTCGAAGCCCGCCGCGCCATATCGTTCGACATTCCGCGCGCCAAACCGGTAAACAAAACGACGAGGACGACGCCGAGCGCGACGCCGATTATGCTGATCAGCGTGCGGAACGGGCGCACTCTTAAGTTTGCTAAAATTAATTCGAGCATTTGCAGATCGTCAGTGGTCGGTGGTCGGAATTGTCTTTTTCTGACAACTGACCGCCGACCACTTATTTTATAAACTCCTTTACGAAATCAAAACCTTTTGCTTTTTCGACA
>CADEFG010000286.1:5377-6652 GCA_902826505.1 uncultured Acidobacteriota bacterium | reverse complement strand
CAAATACGAACATGGTCTGGTGCCGGTCAACGGTTTGAATCACAAATCCAAAGAGCATGAAAAGAAGGAAAGCTCGGCGGTCGTGCTGCCTTTCGAAACAAAAACCAATGCCGCCGAAACGGAAACCAAAACTGCCGAGCATCACGCCAATCCGCGCGGCGAGTTTCGTTGGGACGATGAAAAAGGGAAGGAAATTGTTCTCGAAGCGCAAAAAGGCAAATATTTGACGAAATACGAAGAGCTCGGCTATTTTACGAACGGCGAATACGATAACCATAAATTTACCGATAAAGTGCGGATCTTTTTCTGGATTTACTTTGTCATGACCGGACTGCACGCCCTGCATATGATCGTCGGGCTTGGTCTGATGACGTGGCTTTTGATCATGGCGTGGCGCGGAACTTATTCGGCGGATTACTATTCACCGGTTGAAATGTCGGGGTTATACTGGCACTTTGTCGATATTGTTTGGATTTTTCTTTTCCCGCTGCTTTATCTTTTGGGGAGACATTTTTTGGCAGGACATTAAATTATGGCGGAACATCATATTGAGCACACCGAAGCACAAAAAGAACACATCGGAATTCCGGGTTATTTCGGCGTTTTCGGGATTTTGGTTGTCGGCACGATTTTAACCTATTGGACCGCAACTTTAGATTTGGACTGGATTTTCCCGGGCGCCAATACATTGCTGGCGCTTTTGATCGCCTTTACCAAAATGACTTTTGTCATTCTTTTCTTTATGCACGTTTACTGGCAGTCAAAGCTCATCTGGCTTTCGGCGGTCGCCGGATTTTTCTGGATGGCGATCATGTTTGCCTACACGATGCAGGATTATTTGACGCGCTCGACCGGGGTTTTCGGGCATTAAAAAGGAATAAAAAAGCAGTTGAATCTAATATTAAACGCGGTGCGAAGAGCAAAACGGTCTTCGTTGCCGCGTCTTTTGCTGTTAGGTTAAACGCTTTCATCGTGGTATTATTTGACGTTTATGCCCGAATTTATTAAAAATTCGGTGAGAATTTTAAGACAACAGAGCCGAAATTTCGGACATCAGAAACCAGTAATGTTGAAACAAAAGCCCTTTTTGCTATTATTTTTATTTTTTTCATTGTTTCTAAGCAGCTGTATCTCTCCGAAGGATAAAGTCGCGCGAGCCAAACTTTTGAAAACGGAAAATGCGGCACAGACGGATTTAGTGAACATTGTCAATCGTTTTGCGCGGATCAATTCGATGCGCGCCAAAATGTATTTAAAGTTTGAGGACAATTCGTT
>CADEFG010000286.1:0-5277 GCA_902826505.1 uncultured Acidobacteriota bacterium | reverse complement strand
CCGCAGCATTTTACCGAAGCGATGCTCGTGCGTCCGGTCGACGTGGAGAATTATTCTTATCTGACCAGCACGATCATCCAGGAAGAGGTTGATTTTGAGCTTTTGAAAAAGAAATCGCCGCTCGCCTGGGTGTTGCGCGGTTATTATCTTTTGGACGAATTTCGCAAAGAAGCCGACGGCAGTTTAAAGATTTCGCGCCGCTTCTGGTTTGACCGGGTTGACGGAATTCGCCTCGCACGTCAGCAGATCTACGACGCAAAAGGCGAGGTCGAATCCGACATCGTTTACGGGCAGGAAGGAACTTTGGGCGAAAGCGGAGAATACAGTAATCTGCCGCTCGAAGTTGTCGTCACGCGTCCGAAGGAAAAATATAAAATGAAGCTCACTTATCAAACTCCGTCGGATGTGACGATCGGCAAAATCTATCCGAGCGCGGCATTTGTTTTGGAAAACAGATGGGGTTTGGTAGAAGTTGATCTGGACAAAAAATTGCAGGAAGCACGAAGTCAGAAAACCTTGACCGAAAATTCAAATTCGGCAACCAAAACACAGCAGTAGAAAGGTAAAAAGGTAAAAAGAGAAAAAGGTTAAAAGTTAGGGTCAAAATGTGACGGTAACTTTTAACCTTTTTCTCTTTTTTACCTTTTTGCCTTTTTGCCTTTTAACCTTTTTACTTTTAAACTGTGGTTTTATCATAAATTGCTTTAATGGACACAATTTTACAGACAATAGATTTACGAAAAAGTTATAAGATCGGGAAAATCGAAAACCCTGTTTTGCACGGTATTTCGCTCGAAATCAAAAAAGGCGAGTTCGTCGCGATCATGGGACCGTCGGGCTGCGGAAAATCGACGCTTCTCCACCTGCTCGGCGGACTGCTTTCACCGACGAGCGGAAATATCATCATCGACGGCGAAGATCTGGCGCGGGTTTCGGACGCGCAGCGAACCGATATCAGGCGGCGCAAGATCGGTTTCGTCTTTCAGCGTTTCAATCTTTTTCCGACCTTGACGGCGGAAGGAAACTTAAAGCTCGCGGAAAAGATTCACACGGGCAACGGCGGCAGCGACGGCGTAAACCGGCGCGAAGTTTTGCGGCTTTTGAAGCTTGACGATAAAATGCACCATAAACCGCTCGAACTTTCGGGCGGCGAACAGCAGCGGGTCGCCTTGGCGCGCGCGGTTGTCAATAATCCGGCGATCATCTTGGCGGACGAGCCGACCGGCAATCTCGACACGGAAAATTCCGAGATCGTCCTGAATATGTTTAGCGAACTGAACCGCAAATTCAATCAGACGATCATCATGATCACGCACAACCCGGAAGCGGCGGCGGTTTGTTCGCGGATCGTTCGGATGCGCGACGGATTGGTAGTTGATAATTAACGAGCGAAATGTTAAAAGACATCATTCTCTGGAAATACGAACGCGCCAGCTGGCAGTGGGATTTATTGTGTTTTTTGATCATTTTGTTTATCTTTCTGACGCCCAAAACGTGGTTCGACCGCAAGGAAACGCTTGCAACTCAAACGTCGCGTTTGATCGTCAAAGCCAAAGATTTTTCGCCCGACCGTCAGAATCTGGAAAAACGCGTTCGTGAAGAAACCGGCAATCCGAACGCCGAAATCATCAAATTAAACGAACGAACAGACGCGAGCGGCGAGATCTTTTACGAAATTGAAATTCGCTAAGATCAGCGGTTAAATGCCGGCAAAGCAGTTATATTCAAACAACTGGCATCAAACCTCTGGAACTCTTTGATCAGGGAGTAAAATTTTTTATGAATAACTTTTTAAGATACGGCTTTATGGCAGTTGCTTTGATGTTTGTTTTCAGCGCTTTTGCCGCAACGGAAACAAACGCCCAGATCCTCAACGAGATCCTCAAACGGATGGACGAGCATAACAAAGCGCTCAAATCGCTGCGGGCAAACGTCAAGTATGAAAAATACGATTCCGTTTTGAAGGACACGGAATCAAGAGAAGGCAAGGCGATTTATTTACCGGTCAAGAATAAAAACGCGCTGTTTCGGATTGATTGGAAAAAGCCCGAAGAATCATTAGCCGTCATTGATAAGCAATATGTGCTTTACCAGCCGAACTTGGGTCAAGCCGTGACCGGCAATCCCGACAAGGCGACCAAAAGCGCCGCCGGTGTGAGCAGTCCGCTGGCTTTTATCAATATGTCGAAGACCCAGCTGAAAGCCAATTACGATATTAAATATCTCGGCGAAGAATCGGTCAGCGGCGGCACTTCGACGTGGCATTTGGAACTGACGCCGAAGACCGCCCAAAAATATAAATTGGCGGAAATCTGGGTCAACAAAGACGGAATGCCGATTCAGATGAAGATCATTGAAAAAAATAACGACTCAACGACGATTTTGCTGACCGGGATTGAAACAAATCCAAATCTAAACGGCGCGGATTTTAAGGTTAGCCTGCCGCCGAATACAAAGATCATCAAAAACTAAATTTCGTCTGACGACAAAGTTTTTTAATCGATACAATAGAGAAATTTTTATGAGAAAATTTTTAAGATACGGCTTGACGGCAATCGCGCTCGGTTTTGTTTTGAGCACGTTTGCCGCGCCTGAAACAAACGCCCAGATCAACGAGATCCTCAAACGGATGGACGCTCATTACAAGGCTTTAACATCGCTGCGGACAAACGTCACCTATGAAAAATACGATTCAGTTTTGCAAGATGCGACTACCAGACAAGGTAAAGCCATCTACTTGTTGCAAAAAGGAAAAAATCCGTTGATTCGCATCGATTGGATAAAGCCCGAAGAATCCTTAGCGGTGGTTAATAAAAAATATATACTTTACCAGCCGAAATTGAAACAAGCTTTTGTCGGCAGTACCGATAATATGAAGAATAAGGATTCTTCAAGTGTGAGCAGTCCGCTGGCTTTTATCAATATGTCGAAAGAAGAGTTGAAAGCAAATTACAGCATCAAATATATCGGCGAAGAATCGGTCAGCGGCGGCACTTCGACGTGGCATTTGGAACTGACGCCGAAGACCGCCCAAAAATATAAATTGGCAGACCTCTGGGTTGACGGCAACGGAATGCCGATCCAAATGAAGATAACGGCAACCAATAATGACACGGAAACGGTTTTGCTGACCGGACTTGAAAAAAACATTACGATCAAACCCAGCGTTTTTCAGATCAATCCGCCGTCCGGCACGGCTATTAAAGAAACCTAAAATTTGACCGTTTTGAAAATTTCAAAAGGCTTTGGTTCAAAACAGAAGCGGTTTTTTATGAGCAAGCTTTTAAGATCGTGCTTGATCACAAGTTCGGCGGCATTTTTTATCTGCGTATTTGCTGTCAGTGAAACAAACGCGCAGATAAACCAGATTCTGAAACAAATGGAGTCGCGCTACAGGAAACTGAAAACTCTTCGAACCAGAGTTATTTACGAAAAGTACGATTTCATCCTGAAGGAATCGGACAAGCGCGAAGGCAATCTGATTTATCTGTCGTTGAAAAAAAGAAATGTGTTATTGCGTGTTGATTGGAAAAAGCCCGAAGAATCTTTAGCCATCGTTGATAGACAATATGTTCTTTATATGCCTCGATTGAGGCAGGCAATTGTCGGCAGTACGGAAACACAGTTAAAAAACATTTCGACTGCCCGGAATCCGTTGGCATTTATCAATATGTCGACGACGCAACTCAAAGCCAATTACAAGCTGAAGTATTTAGGCGCCGAGAAACTCAGTAGCGGAACGAAGACATGGCGTTTGGAAATTACGCCGAAAATTGCGCAATCCTACAAAAGTGCCGAACTCTGGATCGACGGCAACGGAATGCCGGTTCAGATGAAGGTTACCGATAAGAATGGCGACACAAGTTCGGTTTTATTGAACGGACTTAAAAGAAATGTCAGGATAAAACGGACGGAATTTAAGATAAATTTACCGAAAGGGACGAGGTTCATCAAAAATTAAAATCCGCTGAAAGAAAAATCAGTAAAAGGCTTTGGCTCCCAAAGGTCGAAGCCTTTTGTCCTTTAATTTGAAAAGACGCGCCGCAGAACTTATAATTACAAATTTGACGCGTTGACCCGAGAGTTTTAATTTATGCCAAAAGCAAGCAGTTTCAGCCGTTTTACACGCGGCGTCAAACATACGATCAAAGCCTTTGCTTCGACCAAGCATCCGGTTCTGGTGCATATCGTCCCGATGCGGCGATGCAATCTTTCGTGCGCGTATTGCAACGAATACGACAAAACGTCAGATCCGGTGCCGATCGCCGAAATGCTCAAACGGATCGATAAACTCGCCGAATTCGGCAGCTCGGTGATCACGATCTCGGGCGGCGAACCGATGATGCATCCCGAAATTTACGAGATCATCGCGCGCATTCGTCATCACGGAATGATCGCCGGGCTGATCTCGAACGGCTATTATTTTCAGGTCGATAAGATTCAAAAACTCAACGAAGCCGGTCTTGATTATCTGCAAATCTCGATCGATAACGTCAACCCGGACGACGTTTCGAAAAAGAGCTTGAAGGTTTTGGACGCCAAGCTCGTCAATCTTCGCGACCACGCGAAATTTAAGGTCAACATCAATTCGGTCGTCGGCGGCGGCGTCGCCAACCCGGACGAAGCCTTGATCATCGCGAACCGCGCGATCGAGCTCGGATTTTCATCGACCGTCGGCGTGATTCACGACGAAATGGGCTTGAACAAAGGTTTGACCGACCACGAAAAACGCATCTACAAGGAAATCAAGGCAAAAGGCACGAGCAGCTACGCGCGCTGGAACTGGTTTCAGGACGAGCTGGTCGAAGGCAAGGAATACAAATGGCGCTGCCGCGCCGGTGCGCGTTATTTGTACATCGACGAAGCGGGAATCGTCAGCTGGTGTTCGCAGCAGCGCGGAACGCCCGGAATTTCGATTCACGAATATACTCACAATGATATGGAACGCGAATACATCACCGAAAAATGGTGCGCGCCGACCTGCACGATCCAATGCGTTCACCAGGTCGGACATCTCGACGCGTGGCGCGACAAACAAATTTCTTTGTCGGACTACAATAATAAAAACGGCAAAGGCTTGAAAAAGGAAACCGTCGCGCAGGTTTTGAACGCGAAGTAGGTTTGATTCATTTCAATATCGTAATTGATTAGGTCATAAGTAAAATTCGGTAAAAAAGTCTTTTATGAATTGCCGACAGCTTTAGCTGACGGAATTTTTTAGACATTAAATCAAGGCTTGAGCCGAATTTATTAAAAATATCAATCAACCTTTCAGCT
>CADEFG010000285.1 GCA_902826505.1 uncultured Acidobacteriota bacterium | reverse complement strand
GGAAAAATCCAAACAGTCGCCCGATTCGAGCATTGATCTGACCAGCGCATTTTGCTCCGACTGATTTAAGCCATGAATAAACATCGCCATGACAAGCTCCGTAATCTGGTAATCAGCCGAACTTCCATCGCAAACACCCGTAATAAATGCGTTGATTTCTTCGACCGAAAATCTCATGCCGTCGCGTTTCTTGCGGATTAAGTCTTGTGGATTCATCAAAATAACTTTAGCAAACTTCTTTCAAAATTTCGTCAAAAAAATGTTTCCTTTTTGAAAAAATTAAGCCATAATAAAAGTGAGGTTTTTAGAAGTTATGAAAAATACAAGAATTATTACTGCTCTCGTCGCCTTTGTCGTGACGTTTATTTTTTCCGCCGGTTTGGTCAGAATTATTTTCGGCGAACCTCAAGTTGCGACCGTTTTTTACAATAGTTCGCATTGTAAACGCAATCAAGCTTCGAACATCGAAGCGTTTATCCGCCGCGATGAAAACAACGGCACCATGCGAATGGACCGGATCAGCAGTTTGCGCGACAAGGACAATGTCCGATATTCGGCTGTTTACGCCGATGCGGTGATGGATTATGTCAATACTTCGTCGAATATGGATGCCCGCCGTTTTCCGCAGGATTTCCAAAATGCGTGGCGTGAACATATGCAGGCGTGGCGCAATTACGCCGAATTTCTTGACGATATGAATTCGCCGACGGCGCGCCAAGAAATGAGTTCGGTGGATTTAAAGAGTGCGGAAAACCAATACAACAAAGAAATCAACCGCACCTGGGCAATCGTTCTAACGCTCGGCAGAAGCTACGGCGCGAATGTTTAAATTAAATTTCGATTGACAGAAAATAGAAAAGCCCGGGGAACGCCGGGCTTTTCTATTTCATTTTTTTTGCAGTAAAACAATCGCATCGGCTTTGATCGCGTCGGATCTGCCGACCGCATCGACTTTTTCGCCGGTTTTGGCTTTGACTGAAACGTCATTTATCTCAACCTCAAGCGCGGCGGCGAGCTTTTCGCGCATCGCATTAATAAACGGACGCAAACGCGGCGTTTCAAGACTGATCGTCGAATCAAGATTGACGACCGAAAAACCTTGCTCCTTTATCAAACCGACCGCGCGACGCAGAAAAACAAAACTCTCGGCGCCGCGCCAACGCTCGTCCTTATCGGAAAAATGCGAACCGATATCGCCGAGCGCTAACGCGCCTAAAACCGCGTCCGTGACGGCGTGCGTCAAACAATCGGCATCGGAATGACCGACCGCGCCTTTCTCGGATTCGATCAAAACGCCGCCCAAAATCAAGGGTTTGCCGGTTTCAAGCCGGTGAATATCATTGCCCAAACCGATTCTAAACATTGGCGAGTTCCTTTAAGAAGTTTTCCGCGACGGCAAAATCCTCGCGCGTTGTGATTTTTATGTTTTTCGCGCTGCCTTCGACGATCGCGATCTTGAATCCGAGTTTTTCGACCAGAAAAGATTCGTCCGTTGCCGATTCGCTCAGATCCGCGCCAAAAAACGCATTTCGCAGAATTTCAAAATGAAATGCCTGCGGTGTCAGCGCGCGGCGGAGATTTGTGCGCTCGATCGTCCCAAGGATTTTTCCGTCGGCAACTTCCTTGATCGTGTCCGTGACCGGAGCAACCAGACACGCCGCGCCGGTTTCCATGGCTTTTTCAATGGTCGCCGTGATTTCTGCCTCGGTGACGAACGGACGCGCACCGTCGTGAACGGCAACGATTTCGGCGGTCGCGCTTTCGATCACGCTAAAGCCCTTTAAAACAGATTCGGCACGCGTTTTTCCGCCAAAGACTATTTTTGAAACTTTGCGGGGACGAAATTTCGTCGCAATGTCCCGGTAATTTGTTAATTGGTTGGAGGCAATGACAAGAATGACTTCATCGATCAACGGGCATTTTTCAAATTTTTCGAGGGTGTGAATTAAAACAGGTTTGCCGCCGATTTCAAGAAATTGTTTCGGCTTTTCACTGCCGAATCTTTTGCCGCTTCCGGCGGCAACAATGATTGCTGTGTTCATAATAATGGCGAATGATAAATGGTGATTGAATAATGAATCAAGGTCTTAATCCATTATTTACCATTCACCATTCACCATTTATTCCATATCTTCGATAATTGTCGTCTGCCTTAGTTCGCGGGTCGCTTTGCGGAAGGTTGCCGAGCGCGAATCGTGGATATTGACCGAAGAATCCGCGTTCTCCATATTATCTTCCCAAAGTCTGCCGAAGATCATTTTGCCGGCGGTCGTCTGCAAAACGCTCGTCACGGCAATATCGGCGGTTTTGCCGATCAGTTTCCGCGCATTATCGACAACGACCATCGTGCCGTCGTCGAGATAAGCCACGCCCTGATTATATTCCTTCCCTTCTTTGAGAATAAAAACGCGCATCGCTTCGCCCGGCAAAACAACGGGTTTTAAGGCGTTGGCGAGTTCGTTGATGTTCAAAACCAGCACGCCGCGCAATTGCGAAACCTTGTTCAAGTTAAAATCGTTCGTGACGATCACCGCGTCGAGCTGTTTGCCGAGTTCGATAAGCTTGAGATCAACTTCTTTGACCGCCGGGAAATCGGTTTCGATGATCTGTATATCGATTTTCGAGTTGTTGCGCAGACGTTGCAGCATATCGAGCCCGCGCCGCCCGCGCTGGCGTTTTGAGGAATCGGGCGAATCCGCCACCTGCTGCAATTCCGTCAAGATGAACTGCGGAATGATTAAAGTTCCCCCTAAGAATCCGGTTTCGGCGACATCGGCGATCCGCCCGTCGATGATCACGCTCGTATCGAGAATGCGAAAATCCTGCTCGACGTTTTTGTCGCTGAAAATCCCGCCAAGCACTGATAAATCGAGATAATCGCCCTTTGCCGCACCGACCATTAAACCGATATAACCCATAAAAAACGCGAGCGAAATCGTCAGAAACGTCTGCATTTCGGCTGACACCGCCGCTTCTTTCTGAATCGAAATTAAAACACCGATCAAAAACGCGCCGAGAATCCCTAAAATCGAACCGATTGCCGCGCCGATCAGCGTTTTCAGCGAGGAGCGGGCTACCCGCATTTCAAAGGCGATGATTAACACCCCGATGATTGCGCCGAAAAGTCCGGAAAAATAAGGTCGCCAACCATCATTCAGTTCGCTAAAACCGAAGCGTTTCGTATGTTCGAACGGATTCAGAATGTAGCCGAACAAGATCAGCAAAGCAATAAATCCGAGTCTGATTATGAGAACGTCAAGTTTCATCCAAACAAATTTTACCACGAACTACAAAATTAAAGGTAACGAAGTTTTAATCTGACGCGGCAAATTTAGAAAATTATTCAACCTTCAGCGTTTGTCCGTTCAAACCGATCGCTTCCGCCGACAATAAAAACAAAACCGTTCGCGCCACGTCATCTTCGGAAATTCCGGCTTTCGGGCGAAAGAGTTCGGCGTCCGAATTTGCGGTTGACGACTGTTTTTCGCTGACCGCGACCGCATTTACGCGAAAATTTTTCGGCAGTGATTTTGCCAAAGATTCGGTCAATCCGAGCACCGCTTTTTGCGAAGCCGCCAACAAGACATTCGCCGCGGTCGCTTCCGTGTCCAAAGCCGAAACGAGATTGACGATCTTCGGTTTCGGGCGCGGTTTCATCAAACGAAGCGCTTCCTGCGTGACAAAAAAGACGGCTTTCAAATTTGTATTTAATATTTTGTCAAAAACTTCTTCGCCAGTTTCTTCAAACGTCGAATCGCCCGAAAATTTCAAACAATTGACGAGAAAATCAATTCGTCCGAAAATATTTTCGACTTCGCCGACCAGTTTTCGGGCGCCTTCGACCGTTGAAATATCCGCTTCGACGGCGTTCGCGAGCGTTCCGAGATTTTGCAGCTCGCCGATCGCATTTCTATTTTCTTCGGACGAATTCGCAAAACCGACAATGACATACGCGCCCTGCAAAGCCAACTGCAAGGCAACGGCGCGACCGATCGGATTTTCGCCGTCCGTGATAAGCGCGACTTTTTCCGCAAAGGCGTGGATCGAATGTGTTGACATAAATTTTGAAAAAATACACGAAACCCTTGAGTTTCCAAAGAATTATTTATCACCGCGGACAAGCGGATCACTGATTCCGCTTTTTCAGGTAAAAGCAAGACGGTTGGATAAATCATTCTTCATCCGGAAAATGAATCCAATGCCCCGAATAATCCTTCCGCGTATAAGCGCCGGCGTTCGGATGATGAAGCGGGCGATGATGATAACTCGTGCTCCAGTCGCCGATATAATATTCGCCGAGCGGAAGACCGACGCCCGAACCGATCAACCCGGGCGGCGTCCGGTTAAAATACTTTTCCCAATATTTTTCCGACCAAAAGATCGCACAATAATGCAGATTGACGTATTCGTCGATAAAAATATAGCCTTGATCGGTCAGGTTATTCCACAAATGCCGCACGCAGGTTTCGAGCGAAAGCTCCAGATCGACATCGAGATACGCCAGCAAAATCGGTGAATTCAGCTGCGGCAGAGTGTCGCTGAACCAGCCTTGATAAAACTCGCAGCATTCGATCGCGCCGTATTTTTCGATATTTCGCTTGACTTCTTCAAGCTGCCCGCAAAATTCGCCCGCCGCATAATGCCCTTCGCGGTCGATTTCCTGACTTTCCGGCAAACCTTCGAACGAATCGAAAATCTTTAATTTACGGTTCGCGAGTTTGCAGATCAGCGAAAGATTCGCCGCGCTTCCGCCTTTCCATGTGCCGCATTCGATGATATCGCCGGCGACGTCCGGCGGAGTTTCGAAAATCAATAAAGCCATCGCCAGATGCGATTTATAGGAAGTTCCGGTGACCATTCGAAACCGGTTGAGAAACATTCTGAAACCGAGCCGAAATTTTTTAAAGAAAGTGATCTTGTAAGCCGGATGAATTTTAGTTGAATTGAGGATAAAAAAAATGCTAATCGGAACAGTCAGCACAAAATATGCTCTTAAAATAAAATCGTACATAGCTGTTTTTTGTTGATTTAATGTTTCGAAACATTAGACTGAGTGGAATCTTTTAAACAATTTTATAACATATTGTTTTGAAAATAAAAAATCTTTCTGACGATAAAGATTTTGGGCGCCGCGCCGCATTTCAAACCTTTTAATTTCTGCGAAAATTGAATTTATGGCAAAACAACCTTTAACAATCGATGTCTGCTCAAACTGCGGCGGACAACCACGCGAAAATGACGCACGCTTTTTCCACCACTGTAACGGCAACTCCGATAACGACTAAACGCGCCCTGCAAAGCCAACGACAAAGCGACGGCGCGCCCGATCGGATTTTCGCCGCCGGTAATCAGCGCAACTTTTCCGGCAAAGTCGTGAATTGGTCGAACAGGCATTTGTTTGAGAATACAAACCCGGCGGCAAAACCAAAACGTCGCTTGGTTATGTCAAACTGTTCCGCATTTTGATAAACTTTGAGAAGCGTTTTAAATTTCATTCCGAGGTCTACCAAATGAAGATTATGTTGCGATTCGTCGTTCTGCTTGCCGTCTCTTTTTTGCTTTTGTCGAAGGTTTCGGCGCTTCCCGTGAGAATCGTTTCCGGTGAACTTTTTGTCGGCGGAAGTTCTTACGGAACGCGCGGTTACCAAACTTACCAGCGTTTTTATCTGGTCGGCAAGCTGCGTATGCCGCAAAAGGAATTTATCATGCAGGCGGAACAAATCGACAATGTTTTTTTAAATCATCCCGCCCAGCCGGACGGTGATTTTACGTATCGCGTCGGGATGCCGCCCCACGGCAGCGCTTTATATATCAACGATGAATTATTTTCACCCGTCTGGTTAGCCGGTTGTTTCTGGAAGATCAAAAGCACGGCTCAATTGATCGTCGGAACGCCCGATTCGCCGCAGTTTATCATCGTCAATGCGCCGTTTTCGATGGACGGAAGCACCGAATTTTTCGGCGCCTACACTTCCGGCTTCCGCATCAAAGGACAGGGCATGGCAGAACTGAAATTTCAAAAGGTCGGCACAAAATATTATATTTTCGAAGCCCGTTATACCTTTACCGAGCGCGCTTTGTTTAATCAAAACTCAAAATAATAATGGCAAAAAATCCAAACACGATCTATGTCTGCTCGAACTGCGGCGGGCAACAGCGCAAATGGCTCGGTCGCTGTCCCGACTGCGGCGAATACAACACTTTGACGGAAGAAAAATTCCGTCCCTCGCCCCAGGTTGTCGGAAAAACTTCCCCATCTTCCGGCGCGCGGCTCGGATTTAACTCTTTTCGTGAAACGAAACCAATTGCCTATGGCGAAATCGAATCGCAGGACGATGCCCGAAACTCAAGCGGGATCGAAGAATTCGACCGGGTTTTAGGCGGCGGAATTGTCGCCGGTTCGCTGGTTTTGATCGGCGGCGCGCCCGGCATCGGGAAATCGACTCTGGTGCTCGCGGTTGCCGATAATCTGAGCCGAACGAACGCAAAGGTTCTTTATGTTTCCGGCGAAGAAAGCGAACGTCAGATCAAAATGCGCGGCGAACGGCTCGGGATCAGCGCCGAAAATCTGTTTCTTTTGCCCGAAACGAATCTCGAAAACATTCAGGTTGAAATTGACCGTCTTAATCCCGACTATGTAATCGTTGATTCAATCCAGACCGTTTTCACCGAGAA
>CADEFG010000284.1 GCA_902826505.1 uncultured Acidobacteriota bacterium | reverse complement strand
ACCGAAAATAAACTGTTGTGCAGTTTTACTTCTTTGGCTAAACCAACCAGCTTGATCTTGAAAACGGGCGGTTTTCCGTTGCTTTCCAAAAGTGAATTGACCATCGAAAAAACGTGGCGCGGGTCGTCGATCGCCGCTAAGACCGCCGATTCGGGAACGAGTATCGAAACGTGTTTCATAATTAAAAGATAACCAAGAAAATTGTCGTAATCAACCCCGAAGATTGGCAGAATTGCACCGCACGAAGGTTGAAAATTGATGATAGGATAATACTGTGTTTTATCTGTGAAACAAAATCAGGATTTTAATTTTACGGAATAAGACAATTTTAAGAAACAGTAATGTAACTTAAAATAAACAAAATAAAGGAGGAATGTTTTATGAATTCGATCGGATATTTTGAAATTCAAGCCACTGAGCTGGAAACAGCAATTGAGTTTTATAGAAAAATTTTCGGCTGGAAATTTGACGAACAAAGCGGTTTGCCGATCAAATACTGGCAGATCGAAACAGGCGGAATCCGCGGCGGTTTGCTCGAACGTCCGGCAAAAACCCCACCGACCGAATACGGTACGAATGCTTATACTTGCTCAATCGAAGTCGCGGATTTTGACGAAACTGCGGCGTTGATTGCGGAAAACGGTGGACAAATTGCGATGGCGAAATTTTTAATTCCGGGTCGCTGTTGGCAAGGTTATTTTTTAGACCCGGACAATAATGTTTTCGGAATTTTTGAAGTCATAAACTAAATAAAACTAAGGAGAAAAAAAACAACAATGGCAAAAGTAAATCCCTATTTACATTTTATAGGCAATACGGAAGAAGTTTTCAATTTTTACAAATCCATTTTCGGCGGCGAATTCGCAGCTGTGATGCGTTACGGCGATATGAGCGGTCAGGAAGGCTGTGAAAATTTGTCGGATGTGGACAAGAAAAAAATTATGCACATCGCGCTGCCGGTTTCCGACGGACACGTTTTGATGGGAACGGACGCGGTCGGCGAATACGCAGAAGACGCCGTTTTGGGCAATAACATTTCGCTTTCCATCGGCGCCGACAGCAAAGAAGAAGCCGAAAGAATCTTTAACGGTTTGGCGGAAGGCGGCGAAGTCACAATGCCGCTGGCGGACACTTTTTGGAATGCGTATTTCGGAATGCTGAAAGACAAATACGACATTCAATGGCTGATCAATTATGATTATCCGAAGCAGGAAAATCAGTAATAATTTAGGTTATGAAACCACAGGTTTTCAAAAATTCACACTGATTAAAAAGTTTTCGGATTAATTATAAAGACAAATATCAGAGCATATCCATAAAAATCGGTGGGTTCAAAAAACATAAAAATGAAAAGGAGAAAAGAAAATGGGTAAATACGTTGACGGATTTTTGCTTCCGATAAAATCGGAAAATATTGATAAATATAAAGAAATCGCGCAGATGGCGGGCGAGATTTGGAAGGAACACGGCGCGTTCGAATATATCGAAGCGGTTGGCGACGATCTGGAACACGAAAAAATGGTTTCGTTCGTAAAATCGGCTGACGCGCAGGAAGGCGAAACGGTGATTTTTGCGTTTATCGTTTTCGATTCGAAGGAAGAGCGCGACCGTATCAATGCGCTCGTGATGGCAGACGAGCGTTTGAAAGAAATAATGACCTGCGATAAAACCTTTGATTACACGCGGATGGCTTACGGCGGTTTTAAAACTTTGGTTACTTTATAAATAAAAAAGGAGAAATGATAATGACAAAAGAATTATGGGTAAATCTTCCGGTCAAGGACGTTAAAAAATCAAAGGAATTTTTCACCCGTATAGGTTTTACGCCTGAAGAAACGCACGAAACGGCGGATATGACCTGTGTTAAAGTCGGAGAAAAAAACATTGCTGTCTTGTTATTTGCTGAAGAAACCATCAAAGGTTTTATGAAAAACGAAATTTCCGACACGCA
Organism: uncultured Acidobacteriota bacterium; assembly: GCA_902826505.1. GTDB lineage: Bacteria > Acidobacteriota > Blastocatellia > Pyrinomonadales > Pyrinomonadaceae > JAFDVJ01. The sequence goes on along the minus strand of CADEFG010000284.1, from coordinate 4,742 downwards.
AGCAGGTTCGGAAATGATGGTCTCGTTTGATGCCGAAAGCCGCGAGGAAGTCGATGAAACGGCACAGAAGGTTAAGGATGCGGGCGGCAATGTCTTTAGCGAACCGGCGGAAATTCAGGGCTGGATGTATGGTTTTGCGTTCGCCGATCTGGACGGACATCGCTGGAATCAGATTTTTATGGATTTCAGCAAAATGCCGAAATAATCAAGGATAACATTTTAGAGTAACGGCGAAAGCCGTTGCTCTAAATCTCGACAGGTTTGATGTTACCAAAAACCGGCTTTTACGATTTTATTTTTTAACGCATTTGCTCAGGACGCTTTTGTCAGAAGCCCAACCGGTTTTGTAATCTTGCTCTTTGTCAGGTTGGCAATCCCGTTTTTTTTATTTTTTTTGGAGGAAAATTAAATCGGAGAAATTATGAAAATAGCTGTTATTATCGTTCGCGTTTTGATGGGACTTTTATTTCTTTTCGGGTCGCTCGTTTATTTTTTAAATCTCTTTCCGCAGCCCGAACTGGCAGGCAAAACGAAAATTTTTATGGACGGCGTCAATGCGACCACGTATTTAATGCCGCTGATCAAAATTACCGAGCTTTTGTGCGGAATTGCCTTTGTTTCCGGGTTTTTCGTCCCGCTCGCAACGGTCGTGATCGCGCCGATCATCGTGAATATTTTTTTCTTTCACGCTTTTGTGGCGCCCGAACAAGGTTTGCCGGTCGCGATATTTCTGGTGCTGGCAAATTCATTTTTGGCTTATGCCCATTGGGATAAATTCAAACCCTTGGTAGCCGCGAAATAGTCAACAAAAATTATGAAATACTACTTGTTTACCACGGGAGCAACCTTCGGTCTTTTATTTATCGGACATCTTGCCCGCGCGTATCAGGAAGGATTTTGGATTTTCCGGGAACCGATCTTTTTGTTGACGACCTTTGTTTCAATCGCTTTTTGTATTTGGGCAATCGTTCTGCTTGCTAAATTAAGGCGCGGCTGATGATGAAAATGAAATTTAACAAATTTTTTAGCACCGGTCGGGAGTGAAAAATTCAAACTGTTTTGAGAGGTAAAATAAAATGCGAAAATTAAAATTACAAGTGCAAATGACCATTGACGGATTCGTTGCCGGTCCGAACGGCGAGATGGATTGGATGACTTCCGGGGCAGATGACGAACTTATGTCAGTGATGAACGCTTTGACCGACAGTTCGGACACAATGCTGCTCGGCAGAAAAATGAACGACGGTTTTGTCGATTTTTGGACAAGTGTGTTAGAGCAACCGGAAAATCCGTTATATATATTTGCCCGGAAAATGGTTGACATGCCGAAGGTTGTTTTTAGCAAAACGGTCAAAGAATCAAAATGGGCGAACACGACTATCGCAAACGGCGATCTGGTTGAAGAAGTTGAAAAACTCAAACAGCGGGAAGGAAAAGATATTATTGTTTACGGCGGAGCGACCTTTGTTTCCAATTTGATCAAAGAAAATCTGATCGATGAATTTAACCTTTTCATTAATCCGACGGCAATCGGCAGCGGTCTGACCATTTTCAGCAAAATGGAAGGCAATCTAAAGCTCGAACTGATCAATTCCCAAAGATTCGAGTGCGGCGAAGTTCACAATACTTATCAAATGAAGCGCGATTAACCGAAGCCGTTTGATCAAAACATCAATTAAATCAACAAAAATATCGAAGTTAAATATATTTAGATCGATGCCTTTTAATTGACATCGCCGGAGGTTGCCGGCATTTTTCCACATTTCACAGAAAAAAGGGTGGCGGCAAGGCATTGATTGAATTTCTCAAACAAATTTGCGTCGAAAAAGGCATTGTTGAGATGTTTGTCGGAAATTCAAAAGATAGGCGGGCGGCAAGAAAATTATATTCGATCTCCGGTGGAAAACCTGTCGAAGATTCGGTATGGTTTAATTATCTTTTTAAGTGAAAGTGACTTTTTTATACGATGGATGTTCAACAAGCCTATAATGCGTGGTCGGAAACCTATGATTCGGTCGAAAATAAAACTCGTGATCTGGAAGGGCGAGCTTTGCGCGAAAGTATCAACTCAACCGAGCCACTGGACATTTTGGAAATTGGTTGCGGCACTGGCAAAAATACCGAATATTTACAAACCAAAGCCAAGAAATTGATCGGTGCGGATTTTTCGGCGGAAATGTTGGCGCTTGCCAAAAAAAAGATCGATGCGGAAAATGTCGAATTCAGGCAGCTTGATCTTCGTGAAGCGTGGGAATTTACGGCTAATTCGTTTGATCTGATAACTTGTTCGCTAGCGCTGGAACATATTGAAAATATTGATTTCGTCTTTTCTGAAGCCAACCGGGTTTTACGAAAAGGCGGTCAATTCTATTTCGGCGAATTGCATCCGTTCAAACAATACCAGGGAACCAAAGCGCGGTTTGAAACGGGTTCGGGCGTTTTTGAACTCGAATGTTTCGTCCATCACGTTTCCGATTTTTTTGAAGCCGGAAAAAAAAACAATTTTGTGTGCCGCGAACTTCGGGAATGGTTCGACGATGACGATAAAACCCAAATTCCGCGTCTATTGACGATGATTTTGGAAAAAATATAATATTGAAATAAAAAAGATTAAAGCCGATTTTGCTCGATTCGCAAAGTCGGCTTTTTCGTTGTAATATGCTGATATGACAGAAGAAAAAATTGAACATAAAGAAAATCCGACAATCGAAAAACTCGAATCGGTCGGACAAATAATCATCGGCGAACTCGAAAAGATCGGCGGGATTTTGACGGCTGATCCGATCGCGCAAGCCGAGGGCGATTTAGTGCAGGAAGCGGGCAGCCGTCATCTCGAAACTGCCGATGCTTTGGAAGAAGCCGAGATCGAAAAACATAAAGAAAAATCCAGTCCAACCGAATAATTCCAAAAATGACAAAAAAAATATTTATTGCCGGAGCCGGCGGAATCGGCGAAGCCGCAGCGGTTCTGCTTCGTGAATGGTCGGATTTTGAAACCGAAATTTATCTCGGCGACATCAGCGAAGACAGTTTGAGAAAGGCAAAAAGTTTTGTTTTGCTGAATTCCGGAAAAACTTCAAAAGTCGAAACGATTTTGATGACTGCCGAGGATTTGAGCGACACGATGAAAAAGGCGTTTGAGCAGTGCGATGTTTTGCTCGATTGTTCGCCCGGCAGTCAGGCTCCGCGACTGGCGCGTTTTGCCAAAGATTTCAAGATGCATTACGCGAACCTGACCGAATATGTCGCTGAAACCGACGAAATTATCGAGCTGGCAAAAACGGCAGAAACGGGTTTTGTTTTGCAGACCGGTCTTGCGCCGGGTTTTATCAATGTGCTGGCAATGCAGCTTTATATCCGGTTCGTTCAGCAATACGAAAACGAAAAGGTCGAAAAGATCGGGATGAAGGTCGGCGCTTTGACGGCTCACGCGCACGAGCCGCATTTTTACGGTTTTACATGGTCACCGATCGGCGTCGCGACGGAATACGTCAAAAATTCGGTCGTTCTGCGAAATTACAAGATCACGAAAAAGCCCGCCCTGTCGTCGCGTGAAACGATCGTCATAGGTGCGCGCACCTACGAAGCGGATCTGACATCGGGCGGCGCGGCTGATCTGCCCGATTTTTTTGCGGGCAAAGCGAGGAATCTCGATTACAAAACCTTGCGTTATGTCGGTCATTACGATTGGGTCGAATCGGTTATCAGAAAACTGCCGAAAGACAAAGAATTGCCGCAAAATCTGCAAAATGTGATGCTCGAAGCGGTGCCGTCGGTCGAGGACGATCTGGTTTTGGTTCACGCGTCGGTTGACGGTTTTGACGTGCGCGGCAGACGGCGAATGCTCGAAAAAGCCTTCTATGTCGAACCGATCGAGATCAACGGCAAAACTTTGCGGGCGATTCAAACGACAACCGCTGCCCCGCTTTGCGAATCGGCAATGATGCTTTTGTCGGGAAATTATAAAGGCGTAGTTTTGCAAAGCCAACTCAATCCCGAAGAATTTATGAAAGGGAATTTTGTCTCGCGAATCTACAAATAATTTGTCTGGTTTATGAGATTTGCACAAAAACGTCACAACGCGCGGGAATCGTTAATCGTCAATCGTCAATCGTCAAGCAAAATGTCTGGTTGACTTAAAGATTTTTAGGTTTTTTCGATTTCCGATTTTCGATTCCCGAACGCGCCGCGCCGACCTTTTGTGCAAAGCCTGGTTTATGAGAATTGTTTGTCTTTCGGATACGCATAATTGCAACGGGCAGATCGCGGTTCCCGACGGCGATCTGCTGATCCACGCGGGCGACGCGACGATTCGCGGCACGGAACCGGAAGTCGAAGAGTTTTTGGCTTGGTTTTCGTCGCTGCCGCATAAATATAAAATTTTCGTCGCAGGCAATCACGACTGGCTTTATGAAACGAACAACCGATTTGCGCGGCTTTTGACGGCAAATTTTAAGATCAAATATTTGCAGGATTCAATGACGGAAATCGAAGGCTTGAAAATTTATGGAAGCCCGTGGCAGCCGCGCTTTTTTGATTGGGCATTTAACCTCAATCGCGGCGCGGAAATGGCGGAAAAGTGGAAATTGATTCCCGAAGAAATCGATATTCTCATCACGCACGGTCCGCCGCACGGGATTTTGGACGAAGTGCCAAGAAAATATTGGGTAGAAAATACGGGTTGCGAAGAGCTCCGAAAAAAAGTCGAAGAAATTGCCGAGTTTGGCAAGCTCAAACTGCAC
>CADEFG010000283.1 GCA_902826505.1 uncultured Acidobacteriota bacterium | reverse complement strand
AAAACATTGCCGACGCGCTGTTCGGGCGAAGCCGTCGCGAGATTCTTGATCGTCGCGGTTTTTTCGCGCAGCATTTCGCACATCCAGCCGATGACGGCGAATGAAAACTCGCTCGATTCGCGAAGCAGCCGCAAAAAATCCTTGCGGTAAAGCAAAAGCAGTTCGGTTTCTTCCATCGCGAGCGCGGTCGAAGGATAATTTCCGCCGTCAAAAACCGGCGGCACGGCAAACATCTCGCCGCTTTCAAAAATTCCGATAATAACTTCTTTACCGGCTTCGGGAAAACGCACCATTTTGACTTTGCCCTTGACGACGATCGGCAAAAAGTCGGACGGATCGCCTTCGGAAAAGATCATCTGATTTTCGGAAAAGGATTTTCGGCGGGCGGCTTTTTGGAGGGCGGCGAGAAAGTCGGAATCGGCAATTTCGAGCAGTTTATTCATCAGGTTAGCGATAGAATATCATCTTCGAGCGTTTCTTCGCGCAAAATTTCAAAGAGACTTGCCGCCGTTTGTTTCGAGACTTGTTTTTTATCGGGAATTTCGAGAACTTTTAAAAGTATCAGACGGTCGCGCCGCCGGATCTCGATCTCGTCACCCGTTTTGACATCTTTCGAGGATTTTGCCGCGACGCCGCCGATTTTTATCAAGCCGGCGTCGCAAAATTCCTGCGCCAAACTGCGGCGCGGAATCAAACGGCTGGTTTTTAAGAACAGATCGAGACGCATTTTCTTCAATGGAAAACGGAAAACGGATAATGGATATTGAATTTATCCAGCGCGATCAAAGTTTGGATAAACGGGTTAGAACCATCGGCGGTCGCGGGCGGTTCTGACTTTTTCGCCAATCCCTACACTGATTTCGTAGCTGCTCTAAAAATCATTATCCATTATCCATTATCCATTATCCATTATCCGTTATTTGGTCGGTTTCTTTTCTTCCGGTTTGGCTTCGGCGGAAAGGATCGGCGAAACGAGCGGACGATAGGTGTCATTGATCTTGATATAAGATTCGGTGCGCAAGGTGACCATATATTCTTTGCGTTTTTCGGGCAGCACTTCCATGGTCATTTCGCGGCGCACTTCGGCTTCGTCAAAAAACGATTCCTTGCTTGCTTCCTTGCGGTCGTCAACGCGAAAAATCTCGATTCCTTCGACCGTTTCAACCGGTTCGGAGATGCCGCCGACTTTGGTTGCGGCGATCGGCGCGACAAATTTTTCGTTGATTTGTTTGAGTTCGGTGACCGTTACCGTGCCGACACTTCCCTTGGTTTCTTTGATCTTTTCGCGGTCGGAATTCTCGATCGCCAGTTTGGCAAAATCCGCGCCGCTGCGAAGCTGCGTGACAAGCATTTTGGCTTTGTCGCGCACCGCATTTTCATCACGTCCGGCAAAACTCAGAAAGATCTCCGAAAGCGTCAGCGTTTCGGGTTTGGTAAATTTTGCCTTGTGTTTTTCGTAGTACGCCTTCATTTCTTTTGACTGCCAGCCCCAGTAGACCCGACCGCCCACTTCGCGCTGCAGAACGGTGTCCTTGATCATCTGACGGCGCCAGTTTTCGCGAATGTCCTGCGGATTAACGCCTTGCTTTTCCATTGCTTCGTAGAGCGCGTCGAGCGTTTTCAGGTTTTGCTGTTTCATAATATCAACAAAACGCTGGTTGACCGAAGCATCGGCATCGGATTCGACACCGAGCTCCTTGCCTTTCTGCAAAAGAAGTTCTTCGTTGATAATACCGGCGATCAGCTCGCCTTGTTTTGCTTGCACCTCGGTCGTTGCCTGTTCGCGGGTTTTGCCTTCGGCGACCAGCGAGTCAATGATCGAGTTCATTTCGCGTTTGACCCGCGAGAGCGTGATCACGCCGTCGTTGACCTGCGCGACCACCTCGTCAACCACTTTCAGTTCGCTTTCCTGGGCAAAAGCGGTCAAGCTCGTTAAAAATAAAAATGCAATCAAAAAAATTGCGAAGCCGGTACGTTTCACTTTTTTACTCCTTAAAAAAAAACTCATTCGGAAATATTATGTTTATTGTGTGTTTTATGCAACTAGCAGGTTTTGATGCCGAAAAAACAGCTCGCGTTTCTTTTCAATTAAAAATAATGAAATTATTCCCCCGCACGCGCGTTGCAAAGCGCGCCGCGCGTGCCGGAAATATGCGTGATTTTTCCGGTCACTCTCGCTGAAATCTCTGCTTTCCGACCGCGAAAAAAAGCCGAAAAAAATATGGAAAGCCGCTTGATTCGGCGTTTTTATAATAAAGCGGCTTTCACGCGCCGCCGCCGCCGCCGCACTTATCTCAAATGAAAAAAAAATGTCCGAACTGCCAACTCGTAAATTTTGCGACCGCTGAAAACTGTCTGCGGTGCGCGTTTAATTTTACCGGAACGTCGAACTTTGACCAATCAAACGCGAAAAAATCCTTTTTCAGATCGAAGCTGTTTATTCGCGGCGGCGGTTTGCTGACGGCAATTTTTATCGCGCTGTTCGGTTTTTATCTGTCTTTGATCGTCTCGGCGAAACGGCTTGCCTACGACGAGAAAAAATCGATCGAGCGTTCGATCTTGATCCTCGAAGAAAAAGGTTTCGGCAAGGAAGTCTTTTTACTGCGGTTTTTGACGGCGTATCGCGGAACGGATAACTGGCTCAATGTTTCGACGCGCGAAGAAAACGCCTATGCCGCGACAAATTTTCCGTTCGAGATCATGACGATCTACCCCGATTTTTTCCAATATTCGCAGGACGACACCGAACGCGCCGCGATTCTGCTTCACGAAGCCCAGCATTTGAAAGGCGCGGACGAAAAATCGGCGTATGCATTTGTCTGGAAAAACCGCCAACAATTGGGCTGGACCGAAGCAAGTCACGGCAGATCGATCATCTGGCAGCACGTCCGCAAACAGACCCGAGACATCGTGCCGGAATTGTTCACCTGCAAAGGAAAGGAATTTGAAGACTGTTCGGAATAGCCCGAAAAAATAATATTTCTAACACGGCGATGCTTGATCGGCAGTCGGGCGGGATTCGACGAATTGCTAATGATGAATGTCCTCATTTGAGTCTCATTGACCGGTTAATTTTCATAAATAAAGGGCTTCGCCTTTTCAAACAAATCACCGAATAATCCATTTTTTTGTAATAAAATCAAAATTTTTAAACTTTTTTCTGCGGAATGCCTGATAAATCTTTTGATTAGGTAATTTCCCGCACGGAACAATATTTGCGTATATCCGTCCTATAAGCAAGAGATTATTTTATTTATAACGCATTAGATTACCCCTGATTCAAATAATAAAATTGTAAAGGAGACCTAAATGAAAAGAAAAATTTCTTTGCTTTTGTTTTTGATTTTGATAGGCGGCGTTTGGACGTCACTGGCGCAATCCTCGACTGCCTCGCTGTCAGGAACCGTTTCAGATGAAAAGCAGTCTGTCATACCTAATGCCAACGTGACCGCCCGGAATGTTGACACCGGATTTTCGCGTAATCTGCAAACCGACGCGGAAGGACGGTTTAACTTTGTCAATCTGCCGATCGGTGATTATGAGCTTACGGTCGAAAGTGCTAATTTTGCGAAATATGTCCAGACCGGTATTAGTCTGGCCTTAAACCAGAATGCCGTTGTGGATCCGCTCATGAAAGCCGGAAACATTCAAGAAGTCATCACGGTTACGGAAAATGCTTCGTTGCTCAATACGACAACGGCGGAGGTCAGCACCCGTTTTGACGCCAAGCGTTTGTCGGAGCTTCCCATCTCAACCAATCGAAATGTTTATAACGTGTTGTTGTCCGTTCCCGGCGTCAGTCAGCTGAGTTCCGGTCAAACCGGTTTTGCCAATGGCATTAGTTTTTCATCGAATGGCGGTCGTCTTCGCTCGAATAACTTTATGATTGACGGGCAGGACATTAACGATCCGAGTCTGTCCGGCGGACAAATAGCGATCAATAATCCCGATGCGATCGGGGAAGTTCGCATCATTACGAATCAGTTTTTAGCCGAATACGGGCGAAATTCCGGCGCGGTCGTTAATTTTATCGGCAAATCCGGCACCAATGAGTTTCATGGTTCGGGTTTTGTCTTTCACAATAACGAAAACTTAAACGCCTGCAGCAATCTTGATAAACAAGCGGGCTTTTGTAATTCGGCGGCAACCGACGTTTCGCGGCAAAAAGCTCCGCTGCGAAAGGAATTTCAGTATGGTTTCACCTTCGGCGGTCCGCTCACCCTGCCCGCTTTCGGTGAAGGCGGTCCATATTTTTACAGCGGCAAAGATCGGACATTTTTCTTTGGCGATTACCAAAAATGGACAGACCGGCAACTCGGTTCGGGTTTTACGCTAAACGGTGCGCCGACCGATGCCGGACGCGCTGTTTTACAGCAATTTTCCAATCGTCCGCAAATAGCCGCGCTTTTACGATTTTTGCCTGCCGGCACACCGAATGGTCAAACCAGAAGTTTTACGGTCGCCGGACAAACCTATGTGGTCCCGCTTGGTAATATTACCGGCTCTTCATCCTTTAAGTTCGATTCCGATCAGGGATCGATCAGAATTGACCATCGTTTCAGCGATAAGAATCTGCTCTACGGACGGTATCGTTTTGACAAGAATACTTCGTCCGGCGGCGGACAGGTGACACCGCCCGGACTGACGACGGTCGTTCCGACGAAAACCAAAGCCGCGACGATTGTTCTGAACAGCATTTTGAGTGATAAATTATCAAATGAAGCGCGGATCGCCTGGTCACGCTTTGATTCGACGACGACGGCGACTGATTCGTCTTCGGAAGCCATTCCCTCGATTGAAATTTCCGATTTGGGTTTGACCGGATTTAACGCGGCGGCAAGCCGTACGGCGATCGGATTAGCCGTAAATTTGCCGCAGTTTCGGATTAACGACACCTACCAAATTCAGGATTCGCTTTCCTTTACGACGGGCAACCATAATCTGAAATTCGGCATTGACCTGCGCCGCACAGATGTCAAAAGTTTCTTCGTTCCGACGGTGCGGGGTCGGCTTGCCTATACCACTTTACAAAATTACGTCGATGATATTGCCCAGGTGGCGACCATCAATCTTCCTTTGCGCGGCGGCGATACGATCGGATTTTATCGCTGGAAAGAGTTTTATGCTTTCGTGCAGGATGAATGGCGGATTTCATCGAATTTTTCAATAACGCTCGGACTTCGCTATGAAAATCCGGGCGATTCGTTCAGTTATTTAAAAGAAGCCAATGAACGAATTGTCGCGGCAAACGGCGGCGACCAACGATATGCTTTAACGCCCGTGCCGTCGGTTGATAAAAATAACTTTATGCCCCGCATCGGGTTTAATTACAACCCGCGCACCAGTAAGAACGGGATCATCGGATTTATTACCGGCGGTGATAAATTGGTATTGAGAGGCGGTTATTCGCGCACCTATGATGCCAACTACATCAATCTCAATTTGAATATTGCCGGCGGTTTTCCTTTCCTGGCGTCGGTTACTTTCCCGGCGGCAAATGCTTTCACAACCGTTACCACGGCGACTGTCCCGAATGTTTCAAATCCGAATATTTTGACGCGTACCGTCGTCGCGGAAGATTTCCGTTCGCCGGCAACCGATCAATATTCGTTTGAAATACAGCGTGAGCTGGCGAGCGATTTGATGTTCAAGGTCGGCTTTATCAGAACCAAAGGAACGGGTTTGTTTCAAACGGTTGACGGTAATCCGCGAACGGCTTGCCCCGGAGGAACTTCGACGAATCTGTGTCCGCGCGTTGACCCGACCCGCGGCGTCATTCGACTTCGTGCGAATGCCGCCAACTCGGTTTACAACGCTCTCCAAGCGAGTTTGGAAAAACGCCTGAGCCGCAACTTTAGTGCCGGTGTTAATTACACCTACAGTTCGTTTATCGATACGGCATCGGAAACATTCAATCCGTCGAATGCGGAAGTTGCCGTTGCCCAGGATTCCTTCAATCTGGAAGGTGACCGCTCTCGTTCGAGCTTTGACCGTCCGCATCGCTTGTCGGGCAATTTTGTCTACGAATTACCGTTTTTCCAATCGCAGAAAGGTTTGATCGGAAAAGTTCTCGGCGGATTTCAGATCAATTCATTCTTTACCATTCAAAGCGGCGCGCCGTTTACCGTGCTCAACGGTAACGATCCGGCGGGTACTTTGAACGGGATTGACGGATTGGTCGGAAATTCGATTCGTCCGAATTTAGCCTCGAACATTGATCTTTCCGGGATGTCGATACCGGAAATCAGGGCGCAATGCGGCACTGCCATTGCAAACAATGTGTGTCCGGGATTGTTTACTGCGATTACCGCCGCCCAGCGTATCGGCAGCGCCGGTCGAAACATTCTGCGGGCGCAACGTCTGCGGCTGGTTGATTTTGGAGTCATCAAAAACACCCGCATCTCGGAAACCGTCCGATTCCAGCTTCGCGCCGATATGTTCAATGTCTTAAACGAACGTAATTTCGGCGTTCCCGAAGGACGGATCAATGCTCCGAGTTTTCTCAATCAATGGGCAACAAACGGCGGTAACCGACGGGTTATTTTGGGTGCCAGATTGGTTTTCTGATCAAAAATCCAATGACAATCTTAAAAAGCGGTGAGAATTCACCGCTTTTTGCTTTTTGAAAATTGAATCGTTTTTAATTTTTGCCCGGCTGAACTATTCTTCGTCCTCGTCGTCGTAATCGCCGACCTC
>CADEFG010000282.1 GCA_902826505.1 uncultured Acidobacteriota bacterium | reverse complement strand
GGCGCGAGCGGAAAAACTACGCCTTCGACCGGCTTTAAAGATTGGGAAGTGCGCTGGGCAAGTTCCGACGACCAGTCACGAATCGTTTACGAGCGCAACGGCGAGCTTGAGATTTTCGATACGCGTGCCAATAAATCCAACAAACTCAATATCAATGTCCCCGACGACGGCGTTTACAAACGTCCGCGCAACGTGAATGCGGCGCAGGTTTTGGAAAATGTCGCCCTCGCGCCAAAAGGCGAACGCGTTTTGTTCGGCGCACGCGGCGATATATTCAGCGCACCGGTCGAAAAAGGCGGCACGCGAAATCTGACGCAGTCGTCAAACGCGCACGACAAATTCCCGCGCTGGTCGCCGGACGGTTCGCGCATCGCGTATATTTCCGACCGCAGCGGCGAGGACGAAGTCTGGATCGAGGCGCAGGACGGATTGTCGGAAGCCCAACAATTGACGGCGGGCGGAAACGCGCAGCGCTACGCGCCGGAATGGTCGGGCGACGGCAAACGAATCGCGTTTTCCGATAAGGACGGAAAAATCTTTATTCTGACGCTGGCGGATAAAAGTTTGAAGCAGATCGTCGACGCGCCGAACGGTCAGATCAACGATTACGAATGGTCGCCGAAGGGCAATTATCTCGCGTTTTCGATGAACGACCGACCGGCGTCGAATAACGGCGGCTACAATTCGGTTTACGTTTACGATCTGAACGCCGCGAAATTAAACCGTGTCACCGATCCGATGTTCAATTCCTACAATCCGACCTTCGACCCGTCGGGCGATTATCTTTACTACTTGAGCGACCGCGAATTTGCGCCGCTCATCTCGGATAAAGAATTCAATTACGCGGGCAATCGTTCGACGCTCGTTTACGCGGTCGCTTTAAGAAAAGACGTCAAAAATCCGTTTCCGCCCGAATCCGACGAAGTTGCGATCACGCCGACCGCGCCGCCGGAAGACAAGCTCAAACCCGAAGAAACGCCGAAACCGGTTGACGAAAAACAACCGCAGATCGTCGCGCAGCTGACGCCGGCGCCCAGCGACACGCCGAGCACGGACGCGATCAAGAAAAACGTGCCTTCGCCAAAACCCGAAATCATCGATTTTGACGGAATTACAAAACGCGTCACGAAAGTTCCGCTCCCGGCAGAAAATTACGGCGGTTTGACGGCGAAAACCGGACATCTGATCTATTTTGTCGGTTCGGCGTTTTATTACGGCAGACAATCGGATCGCCCGAATGCTTTGCGGATCTTTTCGTTCAAAGACCGCAAGGAAACGACGCTCGGCGAAGGCGTTAATTCTTATTCGCTCTCCGCGGACGGCTCGAAACTGATCGCCGGACAAGCCGGTGCATTCTCGATCATGGACGCGACGCCGCAGGGCGTGAACACGAAAAAGCCGGTTTCGACCGCCGGGCTCGTCACCGAGATCAAGCCGGTCGAAGAATGGAACCAGATTTTCAACGAAGTCTGGCGGCGTTACCGCGACTGGTTTTATGTTTCGAATATGCACGGCTACGATTGGGTCAAACTGCGCGACCAATACAAAACCTGGCTGCCCTATGTCGCGCATCGGGCGGATTTGAATTATGTGATCTCGGAAATGATCTCGGAGCTGACCGTTCAGCACGCCTATATCGACGGCGGCGATTTTAACAATCCGCCGCGCGCCCGCGTCGCGCTTCCGGGCGCACGATTCGAAACGGATAAAGCGGCAAACCGCTACCGCATTTCAAAGATTTTCGAGGGCGAAAACGAGGAAGATATTTACCGTTCGCCGCTGATGGAAGTCGGTGTGAACGCGAAAGTCGGCGATTATATTTTGCAGATCAACGGCGAAAACGTGACCGCCGACCGGGATATTTACCAATATTTGCGCAACAAAGCCGATTCGCCCGTTTTGCTGACCGTCAATTCGACGCCGAGTTTGTCGGGCGCGCGGCAGATTTCGTATCGCCCGGTGACGGACGAAAGCAATCTGATCTATCTCGAATGGATCACGGCAAATCGCCAGCGCGTTTCCGAAATGACGAACGGGCGCGTCGGTTATATCCATATTCCCGATATGGGCGCGGCAGGGATTCGCGAATTTATCAAATGGTATTATCCGCAATTGGATAAAGAAGGTCTGGTCGTTGACGTGCGCGCCAACGGCGGCGGCAATGTTTCGCGGATGATCATCGAACGTCTGCGGCGCAAGGTTTTGGGCGGCAATTTTTTCCGCACGAACGACAATGCGACGACTTATCCGGACGGCGCGTTTTATGGTTCGATGGTCGCCATTTTAAACGAAAATTCGGCTTCGGACGGCGATATTTTCCCGTATATGTTTCGTCAGGCTAATTTAGGAACGCTCGTCGGCAAACGCTCGTGGGGCGGCGTCGTCGGCATCTCCAATCGCGGCGGGTTGATCGACGGCGGTGCGGTCAGCGTGCCGGAATTCGGGATGATCAATCTCAAAGGCGAATGGGTCATCGAAGGCTACGGCGTCGATCCCGACATCGAGATCGAAAACGACGCGAAATCGGTGATCGCCGGGAAAGATCCGCAGCTCGAAAAAGCGGTCGAGGAAGTTTTGAAAAAGATGAGCGCGAATCCGTTGAAGCTGCCTTCGCGTCCGCCCGCGCCGGTGAAGACGAATTAATGTAAGAAACGTTTCCCGCAAAGGCGCAAAGCCGCAGAGTTGCCAAGTTCTTATAAAAGATTTTAAGGCAATTTTAATTCTCTTTGCGGCTTTGCGCCTTTGCGGGAAAATAATTTAAACCAAAATCTTCCCCGACAACCAAAATTGCCCGCTGACGATACCGCCGATGCGCGGTTCTTCGGGGACAAATTTCGGGTCGACGACGACATCCGTTTCGCCGCCGAGCGTTTCGACCAAAAGCGCGTAAAACTTTTCGCCCGACAAAGAATTTGTTTTTAATTCAAAATTCTTGATCTCGCCCGCCAATTTTCCGACCGGACGGACAACGCTCAGATCAAGACTTCCGTCCTTTTCGTCAACCGCCAAAAGCCCGCTCGGGACAAACATTTTCGAAGCGTATTCGAGCTCGGATTCCTGCGCTTTTTGATAATCTTCGCCGCTCGCGTAAATCTTAAAATCGTTCGACGCAAACGCCGTCAGCTGAATTTCAGCGATTCGCGGAAACTCCGAATTTTCGACGGTGCGAAAATCCGGCACGTCGAAAACGAACGGGTATTCGCCCGAAATTTCAACATTTTCGTCAGAAGGATTTGCCCACGCGTGAAAACCGCCGTCGAGTTCCGAAGAATCGCGCTCGATCGCTTTTGTTAAGCCGACTTTGCGGCGGCTCGTTCCCGCGAAATGCGGGTTAAAACCGATCAATTCCTCCTTGAAATTTCCCTGCAAATAGATTTCCGCGCCCGACGCGTCGCGGTAAACGAGATAAAAACCGTGCGTGGATTTGACCGGTTTGGTATGTTCCAAAACGTGCAGGATCATCTCGTTCACGGCTTGCTCGTCAGGTGTCGGAAAGCCGATGTCTGATAAATTGCTCATAAAATTTTTGAAGGTTTATTTTGAGATTTTTTTGCGTCCGAATCCCCAGCGAAACGAGGTCGGCAGAAACGGCACGCCGAAAACGCGGACGCCCGCCCACATGATCGGCGCGATCAATTTATGTTTGAAACCTTTTTTCGCCGCCACGCATTGAAAGAGTTTTTTGTCCGCCCGCCAGCGCATTTTCCAGCTTCCGCCGACATAATAAGCCTTGTCGTGTTCGAAGCAGCAATCGCCGTAAGCGCCGTCGGGAAAATTCGAACAGCCGTCGCCTTTAAAATCGGCGGGAATTACCGGCGCTTCGGAAACCGTTTTGGTTTGTGAAAACGCGCTGACCGAAAATAAAATCGTCAGCGCGAACACGACGAGCAATCCGCGAACGCCGGTTTTAAATAAGGTATTGTTTTGTCTGTTCACTTGTTTTTCGCCTCCCAAATTTCTAGCCTGCCGAAAGCGCGTCGGTTTTGCCGTCAGCGCTTAAACGATGCGCGTAAAGCGGAAATCGGGCGGTCAATTCGGCGACTTCGCGTTTGACGCGCGACTTGACATCTTCCGACTCCGGTTCGCGGATGACCGACGCGATCAGCCGCGCGATCTGGCGCATTTCATCTTCCTTCATTCCGCGCGTCGTCAGCGCGGGCGTTCCGATCCGAATTCCCGAGGCGACGAACGGCGAATTCGTATCGAACGGAATCGTGTTTTTGTTGACCGTGATATGAACTTCGTCCAAGACCTTTTCGGCGACTTTTCCGGTAATTCCCTTGCCGCCGTCGAAAACGTCGATCAGCATCAGATGATTGTCCGTGCCGCCCGAGACGAGCCGCAACCCGTTGGCGGTCAATTCATTTGCCAGCGCCTGCGCGTTATCGAGAATCTGTTGTTGATACGCTTTAAAGTCTTCGCGCAAAGCTTCGCCGAACGCGACCGCTTTGGCGGAAATGATATGCACCAGCGGTCCGCCCTGAACGCCGGGAAAAACGGCTTTGTCAACGGCTTTCGAAAATTCCTCGCGGCACAGGATAAGCCCGCCGCGCGGTCCGCGCAAGGTTTTATGCGTCGTCGTCGTGACGAATTCGCAATGCGGAACCGGCGACGGGTGAAGTCCGGCGGCGACCATTCCGGCGATATGCGCGATGTCCGCCATAATGCTCGCGCCGACCGAACGGGCGATTTCGCCGATCCGCGCAAAATCGATCGTCCGCGGATAGGCGGACGCGCCGCAGATGATCATTTTCGGGCGCGTTTCTTCGGCTTTTGCCTGAAGCGCGTCGTAATCGATCTGCTCGGTTTCCTTTGAAACGCCGTAGTCGGACACCTCGAAATTGATGCCCGAAAAATTCATCGGATGCCCGTGCGTCAGATGTCCGCCGTGCGACAGATTCATTCCTAAGATTTTATCGCCGTGCTGTAAAGCGGCAAGAAACACCGACATATTCGCCTGCGCGCCCGAATGCGGCTGAACATTGGCGTGTTCGGCGCCGAAAATCTCCTTCGCGCGGTCGATCGCCAATTGCTCGACAACATCGGCAAATTCACAGCCGCCGTAATACCTTTTCTTCGGATAACCTTCGGCATATTTGTTCGTAAAGACCGAACCCATCGCCTGCAATACGGCTTCCGAGACAAAATTTTCCGACGCGATCAACTCCAATCCGCCGGATTGCCGCCGCGTTTCATTATCAATCGCTTCCGCGACGATCGGATCAACTTCCGCTAAATTTGCATTAAAAAGATTGTTCATTTTATTTCCTTAAAAATTTATTCATTATTTAAACCGAAAATTGGTTTATCGTCTTCAACATCCAAATTAAGTATATTTTTATTATCAATAGGAGTTATCGCCTTTGCAAAATTATATATTGAAGGAAGAATCGAAGTAACAAAGAAAAGAAGAAACATATAGACAACATATCTAAATCTATCTAATTTATCTCTTAGTTCTTCCAGACTTTCATTTTGCTTCGCCAATATTTTTTGCGCTTCATCTAAGGTATTAATTTTTTCAGGAACAAATGTAAAATCATAAAATAAAGGCAAGCCAAAAATCAAAAAAATGGTCAGAACTCCGAAAATTGCAAAAGCGTAGAAAAGTTGGCTCAATTCTTTTTGTTTCGGCGGTAAGTTTTTAGTTTTGTAACTTCCAATTATCGAAACAATCCCAATAATGCCAATCAAACAGCCTAAACTCCAATAACTGTATAAATCAAACATAATTTAGTTCTCTTTTTTTATAATTCTATATCGCAACCAATTTTCAATCTCGTCAACTTTCCAAGCGTCCGATTCGACGGCTAAAGACATTTCGTATAAATCTTTTGAAGTTGCAGTTAGTTCAATACTGATTCATAAAGCCGCCATATTTGCCGATAAATCTTTCGGCTGATCGTTTGGCTTTTTCTGTCGGATGAATGAAAGAAGTCTGAATTCCGCTGTTTTTGAAAGTCAAACTGACAAGTGTTCCTTCGGCAAAACCTTCTTTTTGACAAATTTCGGCGGGAAGTTCCAGAATCCAAGTATCTTTTTTAACACTTACGGTTTTTAATTCGTTGGTCTTTTCTGTTGTTTCAATCATTTTCTTTCTCCAACTCCGTAATTTTCGCAATTCTGCCGGCGTGGCGTCCGCCTTCGAATTTGGCGTCAAACCACGCCGCAATGATTTTCGGGATTTCTTCTTCGGGAATGACGCGCGCGCCGATCGAGAGAACGTTGGCGTCGTTATGCTCACGCGCAAGCCGCGCCGTTTCTTCGTTCCAGGCTTGAGCGGCACGAACGCCGCGTATTTTGTTGGCGGCGATGCCGATGCCGATGCCCGAACCGCAAACGAGAATTCCTTCGTCCGCTTTGCCCGATGCGACTTCGCGCCCGACCGCCGCGCCGAAATCGGGATAATCGACCGAATCGAGCGAGTTGGTACCCAAATCTTCGACTTCGAGATTCATATCCGCGAGCTGCCGTTTGATTTTTTCTTTGACTTCAAAACCTGCGTGGTCTGCGCCGATGGCAATTTTCATAAAATTTAACCTTTTCAGATAAATTTTAATCGTTTCGGCAAAAAGCGCAAAGTTTTAGAAACGAATTACCTCTGACGCAAGATATAGAACCAGCAGGCTTCGCACACTCCAGACAATGGTGCGAATCCAGTTTGAATTGACCAGCGCCGAATGCGCCCCGGCATCGAAGCCTTGGGCGAG
>CADEFG010000281.1:5125-6718 GCA_902826505.1 uncultured Acidobacteriota bacterium | reverse complement strand
GCAAAGGACAGGTCGAATATGTCATGGTCGGCAATGCCAAACAGATCGAAATGCCCGATTTCGGACGCGCCCGCGTTTCGCAGGAGCGTTTTCGCGGTCTGCGTTGTGTGCACACGCATCTCAACGGCGAACGGCTGACGCCCGACGATCTGACCGACCTGGCGCTTTTGCGGCTCGATCTGATGGCGGCTATTCAAGTTAATCAAACGAGCGGTTTGCCCGATCTCGTTTATTCGGCGCACCTGGTTCCGACAACCGCTGAAAAACTCGAAACCGAAAGCCAATCGCTGCCTTACGAATTTCTCGAACCGAACATTCCGTCGCAGCTCGACACGGATTTTATCGGTTTGATAAACTCGCTCGAAAACGAGATGGCGCGAAATCGCGGGACGGCGCGCAACCGGCAAACCACGCGCGACCGCGTGATTCTGGTCGGCGTCACGACGAGTTATTTATCCGATGCCGAAGAATCGATGGTCGAACTCGAAGAATTGACGCTTTCGGCTGACGCCGTCGTTTTGGATAAGATTATCCAACGCCGCCCGAAAATCGATCCGAAAACCGTTCTCGGGCGCGGGAAACTCGAAGAACTGCTGGTGCGTTCGATGCGTTTGGGCGCGGATTTGATCGTTTTCGATACCGAACTTTCGCCGTCGCAGGTGCGTTCGATCTCCGAGATCACCGATTTAAAGGTCATTGACCGTCCGCAGTTGATCCTTGATATTTTCGCCCAACGCGCCCAATCGCGCGAAGGAAAACTGCAGGTCGAACTTGCCCAGCTGAAATATCTTTTGCCGCGTCTCGCGCAAGGGCAAAATTCGGCGTTTTCGCGGCTCGCGGGCGGCATCGGCGGGCGCGGACCGGGGGAAACGAAACTCGAAACCGACCGGCGGCGCGTCCGCGATAAGATCTCGCAGCTCGAAAAACAGGTCGATAATCTGAGCCGTCAACGGCAGGAAAGACGCAAACACCGCGTTCAGAAAAACGTCCCGATCATTTCGCTCGTCGGTTATACGAACGCCGGAAAATCGACGCTTTTGAACAGTTTGACCGACAGCAAAGTTTACGCCGAAAAGAAAATGTTTGCGACCCTTGACCCGACTTCGCGCCGTTTGCGTCTGCCGTATGAACAGGAAGTCATCATCAATGACACGGTCGGATTTATCCGCGATTTGCCCGAAGCGCTGGTCGCGGCTTTCCGCGCGACGCTCGAAGAAATTTCGGACAGCGATCTGCTCGTTCATGTCGTAGACGCGGCAAACCCGAATGCGGCAGCACAGATCGAATCGGTCGAAAAGATTTTGCTCGAACTGAAATTGAATGAAATTCCGCAAATAATCGTTTTGAACAAAGCCGATTTATTGGTTGAAGATTCTAAAAATGCGCTCGAAAGGCAAATTGAGATTGACAAAAACCGTGAAACTGTGTCAATTTCAGCTATCCAACCCCGTACATTACAGCCGTTAGTTGAAAAGATTGGAGAGATTTTAGCCAAAGATTTACAAAAGTTTGCGGCTTTGGGTTTTGGCTCTTAGGGCTTTGGAGGAAAATTTCCCGAAGCTCAAAAACCAAAAAACAAAGACCTGAATAAAA
>CADEFG010000281.1:0-5115 GCA_902826505.1 uncultured Acidobacteriota bacterium | reverse complement strand
GAATAAAAATGAGCAAGCGTTTGCCGGAATTGGCATCACCATTTACAAAAGTTCGCAAAACGGTCACCAAGTTTTTTTCGCGGACTTTTGAAAACTTTACAACCACCCAAAGATTTTGGGCGGGGTTTGCTTTTCTATGTATTTTGACGACGCTGTTGATCAACAATCCGTTGTGGCGAATCTCCGGCGAACAATACAAAGAAGGCGATATTGCCCGCGAAAGCATCATTTCACCGGCGGATATAATCGTCACGGACGAAGAGGCGACCGAAGCCAAACGAACTGCCGTCCGCGAAAAAATCCCGCCGATCTTTCGGCTCGAATCGAACAAGGCGGAACAATCCGTCCAGCGATTCTTGTCGGCTTGGGAAAAACTCCAACGCCATGGCGAAACGACCGGTAACGCCAACGAAAAAACAAACTCGACCAAATCAACCAATTCGGACGCGAAAAACGAAACGCATTGGACCGGCGCAGGCGGTGCTGAAGTCGGAAAGATTTTGGCGGCGAGAAATTTCAGCCGCAACGAACTCGATGCCGTCATGAGCGCGTTGCGCGAAAGCGCTTCGGGTTATATTTTCGATGATTCGGAAAAACAGTTCTTCCAGAACGAAGTTTCGGTCATTGACCGTTCAAAACCTAATATTGACCAGAAAGTTACGATGCCGGAAAGCAATTGGATTCCGCTTTCCGTGGCGCGCAACAAACTCAAAGAACGGCTTGAAGCGGTTAAAAGTCTGGCGCCGAAGGAAACCGAAGCTTTCTATACGGCAACCGAATCGCTCGTCGAACCAAGTGTTTACTACGACAGTGTCGCGACCGAATCTTCGCGTGAAACCGTCGCCAGTCAAATTACGCCCGTCACGATCTCGCTCAAACGAACCCAGAAGATCGCCGATGGCGGCGACATAATCACGCCGGAAATTCTTTCAAAAATTTCGGCGATTCGCAGTTACAGCCAGTCGAGCCGTCAAATCAACCGGTTTTTCGGTCTGTTGGTGATAATTTCCGCGCTTTTCTGGGTCGCCTGGAAGTTTATCCAGCATAATCAGGTCGGCACGCGGCTGACGCTTTCGGAAGAAAAAACCTTTGCGCTCTTCGGTTTTATTATCGTTGTCCAAACGGCGTTGATGGCGATATTTTTTCGGCTCGCCGAATTTACCGCCGCGCAGAACTTGAAAGCGCCGCTCAACGACCCGACGCTCTGGTCGTTTGCGATCCCGTTTGCGACCGGAAGTCTTTTGATGACGCTGCTCGCCGATCGGCGAACCGCACTTTTCACCGGACTTTTTCTGGCATTGATCGCCGGGTTGCTGGCTCCGAAAAGTCTTGAATTCACGCTATTTGCGGCGATCGCCTCGGCAGTCGCGGTTTACGGGATCGGTCGTTACCGCTCGCGCCAATCCGTGACGATCGCGGGCGTTTTCGTCGGGCTGGCAAGCGCCGGCGCGGCGGTCGCTCTGATCGGTTATACGCAACAACCGTTTATTTTGAACACGGTTTTTCTCTCGATCGCCTGCGGGCTGATGAACGGTTTGATAACTGCCGCCGTGACCGCCGTTTTGCTGCCGCTCTGCGAATCGATGTTCGGAATTTTGACGGACGTGAAACTGCTCGAACTCTCGAACGCCGATCTGCCCGTCCTCGGACAGCTTGCGCTTCGCGCGCCGGGGACGAACCAGCACAGCCACGCGGTCGGGCAATTATCCGAAGAAGCCTGCCGCGTCGTCGGAGCCAACGGACTTCTTGCACGAATCGGTGCGCTTTACCACGACATCGGCAAAACCGCCGCGCCCGAACATTTTGTCGAAAACCAACTCGGCAAAAATCCGCACGACAAACTCAAACCGACGCAATCTGCCAAGATCATCATCAGCCACGTCACCTACGGCGTCAAGCTCGCCAAAGAGATCGGTCTGCCGCAAAGAATTACCGATTTTATCCCGCAGCATCACGGCACGCGGACGCTGCATTACTTTCTTCGAAAAGCGCAAGCCGAAGCCCGCGCCGAGGAAGAAATTTCGGAAAACGATTTTCGCTATCCCGGACCGAAACCGCAGTTTAAGGAAGCCGCGATCATGATGATCGCCGATAGTTGCGAAGCGGCGGCGCGCAGTTTGGACGAACCGAATCCCGAAAACATCCGCTTTATCGTGACGAAAATCATCGACGCGATTCTCTCGGACGACCAGCTCGACGAATGCGACCTGACTTTGCGCGAACTGACGATGATCCGCGAATCGATGATCAAATCGCTCATTTCGATCTATCATTCGCGGGTTGATTATCCCGGCTACACGCCGCCTTCCTCGATGCAAAGGATTTTGATTCCGCGGGAATTACTCGACAGCGAAGAACGCGGACTGCATTACAAAAACCCGGCGGATATCCCGATCAGCAAAGGCGGCGAAATCGAAGACGAAGCGATCGACCGCTCGCATCAGCCGAACGAAAAGGCGGAAGCAAAAACCGTGAAATGATTTTGAAGCGAAAAAATTGTCCCTGGTGTGGTCATAAATTGAATTTTATTGAGTTGATTTTTCTCGATGAACATTCGCCGAAAATTTGTAAATACTGCGGCAAATATATAAAAAGCTCTGCCGTGAATTCAATCATTTCGGTAGTTTTACCGTTTGTGCTTTGTTTTATATCTTATTATTTTTTTGGAATTGAAATGTTGTTGTCGCTTTCTTTATTGCTGCTCATTCCAATTCTCCGGTTTTTGCTTGCCGAACCGCTAAAATACAATATAAATTCGACAATGCGCATTTGTTTACAATGCCGGAGCGTCAACGTTCCATTTGTAAATTCAATTTCTAAAATTTGTAGGAATTGCACTTTGTCCGGAAAAAAACAATCTAATTCTTAAACCTTTTTACACCGAATATTCCGATCAAAACCAAAGCCAAGCCGATGACGATATGCAAAATATCGTCGCCCGTGCGCCATCTGAAATGACTTTCGGGAAAAAGATGCAGAAAACTCGCGCCCGCCTGATAAAGATCGATCAAACCGAAAGAAATATTGAATCCGCGAATTAAGGCGTCTCTTTTGCTCAAAACGGAAAGCAAGCCGATTATGCCGAAAATGATATGAAAAATATTATACGGCGGCGCGCCGCTCAAGATAGTTTCGGGCAAAACAAATCCTAAAATCCCGGTTAAGATCAAAATCGGTGCGAAGATCAAAAGCACGTAATAATTTAAGTTTTTCATATTTTTTGTTCAGGGCTAAATGTTCAGAATGAGGGCTTTAGGCGTGAAAAAGACTTCGTCATCAGAGCTGTTTCGATTATTTATTCAACCTGCCCAATCAGCAAATTTTCTTTCGGCTAAAGCCGTCACTCTGAACTTTTTTCGGTAAAAGCCATAACTCTGGGTTTTTGAATCCGTTTTGACCCGTCCCCCGAAAAATTGTTTTCGGAGACGCAAATTCTATGTTAATACTTTGGATTCTTTTATCAATCGTCGCAACTCTCGTCGTTTGGCTCGGCTTTTGGTGGCTGGTCAGTTTTTTGGTCAATCGCGGACGTTTTCACAAACATTTTGTCGCGGGAAGCGCGCCGAACCGAGCGCCCGACGGATTTTATCAAGGCACGGCGCATATCTTTTTTGGAATCCAAACGCCGTGGCTTGGTAAATCATTCGCTGCTCGTGACAACCTTGGATTCAATATTTTTATGCCGAAAGGCGCGGCGCTTTTGAAAATTCTCGCGCCGTTTTACAAAAGATTCGGACTTAATCAGGACGGAAACACCGCCGCATTTTATTTTCAAACCCGCACCGACGCGGGTTTGAAGGATCAAGCGACGGACGTTATCAAACTCGATTACGACGCGCCCGAAAATCCTTTTCCGATCCGGATTATTTTGGACGAAATCGTCGAAATCGCGCCCGACGAATTTTTGGGGAAGATACATTTGAAGGTTTTTCCGCGCTTTTACAGCACGATCGGTTATTTCGGTTTGAAAAAGTCCTAAATCCCAAGTTCCTGTTCAAAGATAGATTTTTAGGACCTGAGACTTGAGACTTGGGACTAAAAAGAAAACTGTCCTTTCAGTTTGTCGAAGGTCGTTTGGAGGTCTTCGGGAATCGTCCGCGTTTCGCCGATCGAGGTCATAAAATTGACGTCGCCAATCCAGCGCGGCAAAATATGTTGATGGAAATGCGAAGCCACGCCCGCCCCGGCGGCTTTGCCGAGATTCATCCCGATATTAAAACCGTTCGGCTCGTAAACACGGCGCAACGCGGTCTGACATTTTTTGGTCAGATCCATCAATTCATCGGTCGTTTCCTTGCTTGCCCGGTCAATTTCCGAAAGATGTTCGAACGGGACGACCATCAGATGACCGCTGACGTATGGGTAAATGTTCAAAATGATAAAGTTAAACCCGGCGCGATGAAGAATAAACTTTTCTTCGTCGCTCGCCGGGCTTGCTAAAATATCGCAAAACACACAACCGCTTGAAACGGCGGACTTTTTGCTTTCACCGCTTTTTATGTAATCGTATCGCCAGGGACTCCACAAAACATCCACGGCTAAATTCCTTATTTTCCTGTGTTGATGAGTTCTTTTAACTCTTTGCCGGGTTTGAAATAAGCGACACGTTTTGCCGGAATGCTGACTGCCGCGCCGGTTTTCGGGTTGCGACCTTTTCGGGCGTTGCGCTCACGAACGCGAAAACTGCCGAAACCGCGCAATTCGATTTTTTCGCCTTCATTCAAAGAACCGATAATGCTGTCGAAAACAATCTCGACGAGTTGTTCGGCATCTTTTTTGGTCATTTCCGCTTCTTTTGCAACTTTTTCCACTAAGTCAGCTTTTGTCATCTTTATCTAATCCTCTCTTTTACCCCTTGTTTATTTATAAATTAACCTTTCGCTGTTTTTTCTTCGGCTTCTTCGGCGGTTTCGGTTGAATCGGTTGCTTCACTTTCCGCCGTTTCCGGTTCGGCGGCGGTTTCGGCGACCGGTTCTTCGGCGGCGACTTCGGCTGTTTCAACCGCTTCGGTTTCGGCGACCGGTTCAGCAGTTTCTTCAGCTTCAGCGGTTTCCGCGACCGCTTCGGATTCTTCGGCGGCTTCGACGATTTCTTCCTCAGCCGCAGCTTCGGGTG
>CADEFG010000280.1 GCA_902826505.1 uncultured Acidobacteriota bacterium | reverse complement strand
GCTTCGGTCATCACGTCGCGGACGCTCGCGTATTGACGGACAAAGCGCGGCTGGCGACCGAACGTCATACCGACCAGATCGTGGAGAACCAAAACCTGAATATCGCATTCGCTTCCAGCGCCGATGCCGATCGTCGAGATTGCGAGTTCTTTCGTGATGATCGCGGCAACTTCGCGCGGGACGA
Source organism: uncultured Acidobacteriota bacterium (assembly GCA_902826505.1). Taxonomy (GTDB): domain Bacteria; phylum Acidobacteriota; class Blastocatellia; order Pyrinomonadales; family Pyrinomonadaceae; genus JAFDVJ01. Next base: position 6,548 of record CADEFG010000280.1, on the reverse strand, counting down.
GTTCGAGAACCATCGCAAACGCGCCGGCTTCTTCCAAAAGTTTGGCGTCTTCGATCAACCGTTTGGCTTGGTCGGCGGTGCGTCCCTGCACGCGGTAACCGCCGAGCTTGTAAACCGATTGCGGCGTCAAACCGATGTGCGCGACGACCGGAATTTCTTCGTCAACCAGCCGTTTGACCAATTCGACGCGGTTGCGTCCGCCTTCGAGCTTGATCGCTTCCGCGCCGCCGTGCTTCATCAAACGGAGCGCGTTGCGGACGGTTTCGTCGGCGGAAACGTGATAAGTTCCGTAAGGCAGATCGGCAATCACCATCGCCCGTTCGGTCGCGCGTTTGACGGCGATCAGAGCCGATTCGATTTCGTCCAAACTGACCGGAATCGTGTTGCCGTAGCCGTGAATGACGTTGCCGATGCTGTCGCCGACCAGAATCATATCAACGCCCGCTTCGTCCACGATCCGCGCCGTCGGGTAATCGTAAGCCGTCAGGCAAACCAGTTTTTCGCCTTTTTCCTTTGCCGCACGAATCGCGGGCAGATAAACCTTTTCGGGTTTATCGGGTTGTAAATATGCCATAAAATTGTTGAGAGTCGAGAGTCGAGAGTCGAGAGTTTAGAATGAAAACTCCGACTCTCGACTCTCGACTCTTTAAACGTCCTGTCTGACGCTTTTCAAGAAAATCTTCATCTCGTCGTTTTCAAACGTCTTTTCAATGTTCGGATTCCAGCGTTTGACGACGGCAAAATCGCCTGTTTCGCCTAAAAGCTGGGCGATGTTTTTGTGCAGCGCCGGATGAACGATATGCGGCGCAATTTCCGCGAGCGGCGCGAGCACAAATCTGCGGTCCTGCATTCGCGGATGCGGCAACGTCAGAAACTCGGTTTCAGTGACGACATCGCCGAAAAGCAGAAGATCCAAATCAACGGTGCGCGGCTTTTTCAAAAACTTGTCCTTGCGTCCCAAAAGATATTCGATCCGGAGCATTCGCGCCATCATCTGCGACGGCGTGATGCCCGAAATATGGATTTCGGCGACCATATTCAGAAACTTCTGATTGCTGCCCGCGACCCCGACCGGCTCGGTTTCGTAAATTGCCGAAAGTTTATGAACCACAAAACTTGCTTCGAGAAGCCCGCGCACCGCCAGCAGCAGATTGCCCGCACGATCGCCGAGGTTTGAACCCAAACTGACGTAAGCTGTAATTATTTCTGCTTCCACTTTTTACCGAATTTTATATGAAAATGAAAAAACAAACTAAGTTTGCGAAAAATTTCGGGAAAGCGCAAATGAAATCAAAGGGGAAAAAGGGAAAAAGGTGAAAAGGTGAAAGGTGAAAAGAGTGAAAAAGCGTAAAAGGGGCTTCATTAATTTAATCGTCAAGAAAAAATATTCGGGTCAACAAATTATTAACCGGGGCGCGCGCAAATAAAATTAAGCATTTTGAATCTTCTTTTACTTTTTAGCCGTAGAATGTTTCAATAGAAAGAGTTGATAATTTAATTCCAGCAATGTTTTTCCCGGAACATTCGGGCGGCTTTTTCAGCGTGTGCCGTCTTGACAAAAATTTCACGCCCTAAACAATGCCGCGCAGAAAATTTCGCAACAGCCAACGGTTTGAATCGCCGACCGAACGTTCTTTTCAAGAATATATCTTAAACACGCCCGCGCCCCTGACGACGCGCTCCGAACTTCTGCGTCTGATTCGCGGCGGCGAAGACACGTTTCTCGAACTCAAAGTCAAACTTTCAAATCCCGAACGGATCACGCAGGGCATCGTCGCGCTTGCCAATACGGCGGGCGGGACGATAATTTTCGGCGTCAGCGACCAATTGCGCGTCGAAGGCGTCGTTAATTCCGAATCGGTGCAGGAAGAATTGGTGCGCATCTGCCGCGAGGAAATCGTGCCGCCGCTCGTGCCGTTGATCGACGTCATCGCGTTTGATAACGGCAGACGTCTGGTCGTGCTTGACATCGAAGGCAAACGCCGTCCGTACCGAACGCGCGACGGAAGATTTTATATTCGGACGGGCGCGGAAAAACGTGAGATCAGCCGCGATGAGCTCTCAGCCTGGCTCGACGAACTGCGACCGCTCGCCTACGAGAATATTCCGTTCGCGCAGGTTTCGGAAAACGATTTCGACGATGCGCTTTTGTGGAGCTTTGCCGATGCCTTCGACACCGATTCACTGGGCAAAAATCTTTATCAAACCGCCGATTTTCTGAAAAAAGATCTGCTGCTCGCGATCGGCGGCGCGGACGAATTTCTGCCGACTTTGGCGGGCGTTTTATTGTTCGGCAAAAACGAAAAGATCGCCGAAATCGTGCCGCGGGCAAAGGTTCGCGTGGCGCGTTATTCGGGCGACAACGGCAACGCCCAAATGGTCGAATCAATCGAACTGGCGGGCAATCTGCTGACGCTTTATGAAGATATTTTAAAATTTATCAGCCGCTACTGCGATCTCGAAAAGAACAAGCCGAAAAAGCCGAAGGCAAAGGGCGATTCGCCCGTTCAGGCGCGCTCGAATTATCATATCTACGCGGTTCGCGAAGCGGTCGCGAACGCGCTGATGCACCGCGATCTGGCGATTCGCGATATTCCGACGCGGATTTCGATCTACGACAACGCGATCGAATTTATCAATCCGCGCCGGACGAACGGTTTTTCACCGCCCGCGTCACGCGCGATCCGCTACGGCATCACGCAGCGTTTGAACCCGCAAATCGCTTCGATCTTTACAAAGCGCGAATACGGCACAAGCGTGCCGCGCGGCGGTTTGCCGATGCTCCTGCGCGATTCGCACCGGTTTTCGGGCAGACGCTCCGAGATCTACACGACGAACGATGAATTTAAACTGAAGATTTACGGGGTTTGAAAAGTGAAAAAGTGAAAAAGTGTAAAAGTGAAAAGGCGGCTGATTATTTTCAGACCGCCTTTTCTATATTCAAACTATTTTCACTTTATCACTTTTTCACTTTTTATCTTTCTCTTTCTTCTCTTTTTCAGCCGTGAAAAACGGACGATGCTGAACGACCAGCTGTTTTTCTTCATAAACACCGTCGCCGTTGAGGTCAACCTTGACTTCGATCTTATATTTTTTGCCGTCTTTCGGTTTTTCGCCCGCGTCGTAGGCGATGCTGTATTGATTGCGAAGCAGCGCGTTGATCGAATTTAAAGCATTCGGGATTTCGCCTTCGAAAGTGATCGGAAAATGCGCGCCGCCCGATTCTTTGGCAAAGGTGTTCATCGCGTTTTGCGCCTGCAAAAATGTCAGTCTGCCCGGAAATCCGCTGATCGAATCGGTTGCCCCGAGACGGTCTTCAACAAGTTTGTAAAATAAATTTCCGGTGCTCAAAATATAGATCGGCACGCCGGCTTCCTGAATGATTTTGCGGACATCGTCATAACTGATCTTGCTGAAGGTGTTGATGCCCGAAGCGACCAGAATAATCGCCCGGCGTTTGGCTTTAACATCGACCATTCCGCCGTATTGGGCGTATTCTTCCTTTGAATTCTCCAATACGACCGAGTCGCCTTTACCGCCGATGAGCGCAAATTTCAGCGAATCGAAAAGATTGTTTTCACGAAAAGCCGGACTGTTTCTGAGAAGCAGATCGATCGTTTGACGCAAACGGTTCGGGTCATTCGTAAAATCGGTGATCGGTGTCGGGCGAATGTCAAAAGCGATCAACGAAGCATAGTCATTCGGCGGTTTGATAAATTTTAATAAAAATTGCGCGGCGGGACGCACGACTTCGAGCTTGCCTGATTCAAAACCGCGACTCGCATACGACCCGAAAAGTTCCGACCATTTGCTGTATTCGACGACCAATGTGACGGTGATCGGCGCTTCGGGCGTGGCAAACTGCGCTATTTCCTGTTTGACGCCATTTTCAAAAACGGCAAAGTTTTCTTTTTTCAAACCCGTGAGAATCTGTCCCGATTTTTTTTCGTAAACGACCGCGTCAACATTGACGATATTGGTTTTGATGGTCAGAACTTCATCGTCTTTGACCGCATTTTTCTCGTCTTCTTCGATTTTGCGCTGTTCTTCTTCTTTTTTGAGTTCTTCCTCGGTTTTAGGAGTCGGACGCTGGTTTTTCTTGCCGTTGCCGGTCGTTTTATCCGGTTTTTGCGGTTTCGACTGGGCGAAACCGACTGCGCCGAGCGCGAGTAACAAAACGATGACGATAAACAAACGACAGGCTAAAACGGCTTTCATATAATTTTTCTTTCCCGAAATTTAATACTTCTTTAGATACCGATTGTGCGCCTTTGGTTGGTTTTTATCAAGCCTTCTTATAAGTGGAAAAGGGAAAAAGGGAAAAGGGGAAAAGGCTAAAAGTAAAAAAGGGAAAAAGTTCGGTTGAATATTCTCAAAAACTTTTTCCCTTTGCTGCTTTTCCACTTTTTCCCTTGCTAATTTGGCATAATTTCGATAGTCACTTCGAACGAACCGGAATTGTCTTCGAGATTTCCCTCGTTGATGCCTAAAAACAAAGCGCCGTCGCGCGGTGCGACAAATTCACGCGCCGCACCGATGAAGACGAATTCATTGTTATCGTCGCCGATCACGGCGATCAATCCGCCGGTCGCTTCCGTCTGGATCAGTTTTTCTTTATCGGGCAGCGAACTGACACCCGCCGAAGACGCAAAGCGCCCGTTGCCGAGGTTTATCTGACCTTTCCCGCTGACCCGGATTTTCTGACCTTTGCGGACGACCCAACCCGAATTTGTCCAGCCGTTTGCCGTATTGTCCGCCAAAACCTTGACGTTCAGCGTGATCGGCTTTGATGGCGAGCTTGTCGGATTTGTATTGGTCGGAACCGAAGTCGTCGATGTGTTCGGATTCGTCGTGGTCGGAACCGACGTTGACGAATTTGTATTCGGCTGCGTGGTCTTATCGGTGATAATCACGCTTTTTGAAGGCGTCGGCTGCGGCGTCGGTTTTGTCTCGGGCTGTCCGACCGTGATCACCGTGTTGTTTTTATTATCTTCCTTTTTCGCAGAAGTGTCCGTATAAGTCGGCAGGGTTGTTTTGTTATTGTTCGAGGTCTGAAGCGGCGTCGAATCAAACTCGATCGATTCGACCTCGTCGGCGAAAAAATTCATTTGACGCTGGCGCGAACCGTCGCCGATGACGATCGTGAATTTTCCTTCACCGAAACTGACGATCTTGCCTTTGATAATGCTGCCGTCCTTGAGCCGGATCGTATCGGCAAAAGCCAGACCGAACATTGACAAAACCAGACAACCGGCAAACGCAAAGCGATAAATTTTGGATTTTAAAAACATATTACCTCCACGGGATTGAAATTTTCAGATTGATTTGCGCTCTCTTGCGCAACTGGACAAGCTTTTCATTGAAACTACTAAACGGGAAAGCGGCAAATAAATCAAACCTCTTGATGCTAAAACTGCCCTGATGAGTTGCAAAATTTGCTGACGACAATTCAATTCGCATTATACATAAATTTCTTAAGGTTGTTAATTAACTGAAGGTTTTTATCAAATTGAAAAGAATAAAGCTTTCGCAATTGTCGGGAAACATTGAGGATTGACAAAACTTTACAAATAAATAAAGTTTTCGGCGCAAGTCGCCGGAATTTTAAGCGTTCAAAAATTGCGTTCGGATGAAAACGAAAAATTTTTCACGAGCCGCCAAAAAATGTAAAATTTTATACGAAGGGGAAATATTATGAAAGGAAAATACATACAAATCAGCTTAAAATTATTGGCAATTATCGGATTATTAAGTGTCGGCGCGTTCGCCCAAAACAATTGGCGAAACGATTTGAGCGGAAAGCGCTGGGACTTGACGGAAATCAACGGCAAACGCATTTACAGCTCAAAAGCCTTTTTGGAGATCGCGCCGTCGGAAAACCGTTTTACCGGCAACGCAGGCTGTAACCGGATGTTCGGCGAGGTCGCGGTAACGGGCAGAAACATCAATTTCGGCAGCGTCGGAACGACCAAAATGTTCTGCAATCAAACAGGCGTGATGAAGCTCGAAGCCGATTTCGTGCGGGCGCTCGAACGCGTGACACGGTTTGAAAAAAACGGCAACAACCTAAGCCTTTTTATCCGAAACCGCCTGGTCTTAAAATTCAAAGGCACCACCAAAGATAATTCCGATAATGACGCGTCCGTCAAACTCGAAGATAAAAAATGGGTTTTGGAATCGATCAAGAACCGTTCGCTCCCGAAGGTCGAAATCGAGCCGTTCATCAATTTCGACAAAACGAAAGCGAGCGCCGGCGGCAATACGGGCTGTAACGTTTTTGGCGGAAATTATTCGGTCACGGGCGAAACGATCAGGTTTTCCAACATCATTTCGACGATGCGCGCCTGCATCGAAGACGAGCGAATGAACATTGAAAGAGAATTTAAGAACGGTTTGGAAAAAGCCAACCGTTTTGAAATCGTCAAAGGAAAATTGAATCTCTATCAAAACAGAACTTTGCTTTTGACGTTCCGAGCAGCGGCGAAATGATTTTCACGAATTGATTTAAAAAAAGGCGCGGGCTGCAAAAAATTGCAGCCCGCGCCTTT
>CADEFG010000279.1 GCA_902826505.1 uncultured Acidobacteriota bacterium | reverse complement strand
CGCGACCGAAGCCGATCTGGCACAGCTCGCGACCGTCAACACTTTTGTGATCGATCAAAGCACAACGCACACGCGGATCATCAGCGTCGGCACTTTTGACAAAGATTATATGAAACGGGTCGCGAAAAAGTTTCCCAAAAACCTGCTCGGAATGCCGTTTAAGATCGATTTCAAAATAAAAGTTCCGCGCTATTGCGCGATGAACATCACGGGCGGTAAAGGCGATTTCACGCTGGCGGGCGTCGATGGCGAAATATTTGTCAAATATCTCGATTCAAACGCGAAGATCAGCCTGATCGGCGGTTCGATCCAGGCAACATTCGGCGAAGGAACGGTCGATGTGACGATTCCGACGCGCAGCTGGCGCGGTCGTTATGCCGACATTCAGCTCGCGACCGGTACGATGAACGTCGCGCTGCCCTTGAGTTTCAACGCCGATGTCGAAGCCCTGATCCTGCGTTCGGGGCAGATCGAAAATTCTTTTAACGAACTCAAACCGAAAATGCGAGCAATCAAATTTACCGAAAAGGCGATCTCGGCAAAAGCCGGCAACGGCGGCGTTGCGCTCAAGTTCACGGTCGGCGACGGGACATTGAAGATCGGAGAAGTCAAAAAAGCCAACTAAAAAATTTCGTTTTTGAATTTTGCTTTTGGAAAGCGATAAGTTATTTTTTTCTTATCACTTTCCATTTTCATTTTTAAAGTAAAATTATGACGATTAAATCAGACCTTTGGCTTCGCAAAATGGCTGAAGAAAACCAGATGATCACGCCTTTTCTGCCCGATCTCGTCCGCGAAGTCGGCGGCAACCGCATTATCTCGGCGGGCGCGTCGAGCTACGGCTACGATATGCGGCTCGCCGACGACGGCTTCCGCATCTTTTCATCGGTTTACGGGCTTGAGATCGACCCGAAGCATTTTGACGAAAACTCTTTGATCGAACCCGAAATCCGTGCGGCTGACGACGGTTCGAAATATTATCTGCTGCCGCCGCATCATTACGGACTCGGCGTGACGGTCGAAACCTTCAAAATGCCGCGCAACGTGACGGGCGTCGCGCTCGGGAAATCGACCTATGCGCGTGCCGGATTACTTGTCAACACAACGCCGCTCGAAGCCGGTTGGACGGGCAGACTGGTCGTCGAGATCGCCAATCTCGCCAATCTGCCGCTGCGCGTTTACGTCAACGAAGGCATCGGACAGATTTTGTTTTTCGAATCGGACGAAAACTGCGCCGTTTCCTACGAAGATCGCGGCGGAAAATATCAGGGACAAACCGGCTTAACTTTTGCAAAGATGTAGATAAAAATGGTCTGAAACCGGCAATATAAATTCGCGGGCTTGACCTTTTTTTTCGCCGGACGTTCGGGGAATTTATATTTTCGAATATTTGGGAGCAAAATTTATGTCGACAAAACTATCTCAATTGACGATCGTTTTTTTGCTACTTTCTTTATTTGCCGCACCGCATTTGAGCCAGAAACTCGTTTGTAAATCGTCGGCGTTTGCCGCCTTGCGTCCGATCCCGAAATTAAGGTATCAGTGCCGCGAAGATCTAAACGATTACGACGATGCGGTTTTACGCCAGCCGAATCGAAAAAAGGCGCTCGATCTTTATATCAAAACGCTCGAAAAATTTACCGGCGACGATTGGTGGAAATCTTCGGTCGAAGATTTGAACGTTTGCGATTTTCGCCAAAAAGCCGGTGCGCTTTCCGAAAGCGAAACGCAGGATTATCAAAGCGGCGCGTATTTTTTCAAGCTCTTCGGCAACCGGCAATTTCGCATCATCGTCGCCGAAGATCCCTGTTATCAAACCGGCTTTAACGGCGCGAACATATTTTTGCTCAACCGTACGCGGGGCAAAGTTTTCGCGGCGGAAATAATTGACGGCTTTTTTACGCGCACCGATTTGCCGCTGATCGAAGGATTTGCGCGCCACGGCAGCGAACCCGTGATCGAAATTGCGACCTCGAGCGGCGGTTTATATCCGACCCTCACAAACTATTATTTTACGATCGATAAACGCACGCACCGCGCGATTCCCAAAAATCTTTTTCAGGAAGGAAAAAACAAGTTGACGAATCAAATAACTTCGCTGATGCTGCTCGAAGACGCCGAAGCATACGGCTTGCCGTCCAAAACCGAACCGCTCAAGATCATCAAAAATGGTCGTTTGGCAAAGAGTTTCGATATTTTGACCGACACCGGCGAAACCTTCGGCAAAGATAATCACCAGAAATTCGAGCGCTTGACCCTCAGTTGGAACGGAAAATTTTACAAGTAAACCGAAGGCAAGTTTCCGCCTTTATTTGAAAGGTTGTAAAATCGTTCCGATGCTGAAAATCGAAAATTATATTGGCGGCTCTCTGGTCGCGCCCGTTTCCGAAAACTATCTCGACAATTTTAATCCGGCGTGCGGCGAAGTTTACAGTCTGATTCCGGATTCCGACGAACGCGACGTCGCGCGGGCGGTCGAAGCGGCAAAAAAAGCCTTTCCGGTCTGGTCAAAAATGTCGGCTGACGTGCGCCACGATCATCTGATGAAGATCGTCGCGCTGATCGAACGCGATCTGGATTCGCTTGCGACAGCCGAAAGCATCGACAACGGCAAACCGAAAACGCTTGCCAAAGCGGTTGATATTCCGCGCGCTATTGCAAACTTCAAGTTTTACGCGACCGCCGCGATGCACACCGCTTCGGAAGCCTTTGAAACCGTCGGGCAGGCAATCAATTATACTTTGCGCCAGCCTTTGGGCGTCGTCGGATGTATCAGCCCGTGGAATTTGCCGCTCTATCTTTTCACCTGGAAGATCGCGCCCGCGCTTGCTTCGGGTTGCTGCGTCGTCGCGAAACCCTCGGAAATCACGCCGATGACCGCTTATCTTTTATCAAAACTCTGTATCGAAGCCGAATTTCCCGCCGGAGTTTTGAATATCGTTCACGGTTTGGGAGCGAAAGCGGGCGGTGCGCTCGTCACGCACAAGGACGTCAAAGCGATCTCATTTACGGGCGGAACCAAAACCGGCGAATGGATCGCCCGCGAAGCCGCGCCGCGCTTTAAAAAACTTTCGCTTGAACTCGGCGGAAAAAACCCGAACATAATCTTTGCCGACTGCGATTACGAAACGATGCTCGAAACGACCGTCCGTTCTTCGTTCTCGAATCAGGGACAGATTTGTTTGTGCGGTTCGCGAATCTTCATCGAACGTCCGCTTTATGAAAAGTTTAAAAAGGATTTTGTCGAACGAGTTTCGCAGCTAAAGATCGGCGATCCGCTCGATAAAACAACCAATATCGGCGCGGTCGTTTCGCGCGAGCATCTCGAAAAAGTTCTTTCCTACATCGAACTCGCCAAAGCAGAAGGCGGAACAATTCTGCTCGGCGGCAAATCAGTTGATCTATCGAACGAAACTTATAGTTTGAAAGAAAATCCAAAATCCGCGCATCCAAATCCAAAATCGCTCACGGGTTGGTTTATCGAGCCGACGATCATCGAGAATCTCGCGTTCGACTGCCGCACGAATCAGGAAGAGATCTTCGGTGCGGTCGTCACGCTTCAGCCGTTCGATACCGAAGAAGAAGTTCTCGTCTACGCCAACTCGGTCGAATACGGACTATCTTCGACCGTCTGGACGGAAAACTTGTCGCGCGCGCACCGCATCGCCGAACGCATCGAATCGGGAATCGTCTGGATAAACTGCTGGCTGCTCCGCGATCTGCGCACGCCGTTCGGCGGAATGAAACAATCCGGCGTCGGACGCGAAGGCGGTTTCGAGGCTTTGAAGTTTTTCACCGAAGAAAAGAATGTTTGTGTTAGAATATTTCCATAAATTCCAATTGGGTTTGGCTTATTTCATTGAGAAATTTCTTTTTCAATCGACGGAGTGAAAAATAATGGGAAAGAAACTGGCAATCGTCATTTTGAACTGCACGATGATTTTCATGGCAGGTACGTTTTGTGCTTTCGGACAGGAAAAAGAAGTTGATCTTAAAGCTAAAAGGATAACTGTTAAGATGGAAAAACAGCCTTTATGGATTGTTTTCAAATATTTGATAGAAAATTATGACATTGCAATCGGTTTAGAACAGTCAACTTTAGATGGGGAACATAATGATTATGCTTTTGAAACCAATTTAAGGAAAGGGGTTGATAAACGAGAAGTCAATAAAGACGGGAAAATAGAGATTCCAGAAAAAGAAAAGCCGAGAATTAATGTTGAACGACATTTTTTCACGGTCAACGTCGAGAATGGAAAATTGGAAGATGTATTGAATCAAATTGTTCGACAGATGAAAATTTATAAGTGGGAAATCAATTATGATGTAGTTAATATTTTTCCAATTCGAGGTCGGGATAAAAGATACAAAAATCTACTTGAGTTGAAAATTAAATATTTTAATTTGAGAAAGCCTTTCGATATTGGCTCAATAAGAAAGGAAATATTTAATTTACCAGAGGTTATAAAATTTTTGGAGAAAAACGAGATATTTTCCACTGTTTATCTAAGTAGCACATTACTTGAAAATTTAGACAGACTTATATATTTAGATATTGAATTCTCAGATCTGACACTCAGAGAACTTCTCAATAAAATTACAAAAGTTAAAAGTGGCGGCTGGATATTGCAGAAGAATCCGATGTATGGCTCGAAAGAAAAAGAATATATCGAAATCGATATTTAATTTATGCGGCGGGAAATGCTATGTGTATTTAACGCATCGGCTCACGCCGACGCTACTGACACAATTGTCATCAGTGTAAAAAGTCAGTAGCGTCGGCGTGAGCCGATGCGTCCCGAGATTCATTATGTGGAACGATACCGATATTCCATTGGCTTATCTCATCACTTTTCGTTGCTACGGCACGTGGCTTCCGGGCGATGAACGCGGTTCGATTGACCGCCATCATAAGCAATATCAAACGCCTTACCGTGCACCAAATCAAAATCTGCAAAAGTTCGCCATCAGTCAATTAAAAAGCGAACCTGTTAGTTTGGACGCATCAAGCCGAAAAACTGTCGAATCCGCAATTCGTGAAGTTTGCGCTCATCGAAATTGGCTTTTGCGAGCGATCAATGTTCGGACAAATCATGTGCATTTGGTCATTTCGATCGGCGCGGTGAACACGAGCAAAGCCTTAAACAATTTCAAAGCCTACGCCACCAGAAAATTGCGTGAAAACAATTGTTGGAAATTTGCACATAGTCCGTGGTCTGACCGCGGAAGCAAACGGCGTTTGTGGAATGAAAGAAGCATCGAAATTGCCGTGGATTATGTTATAAATGGTCAAGGTGACGAGTTGCCTGATTTTGATTGAGGCGTTTGACGCAGCGGTTAACCTCGGGCACGACTGACAAAAGCGTTTACGTGACGCACGCCGAAGCGGCTGACAAACAGTTCAAGATGAAAGTCGAAGGAAAATCAACGCGTTTTCATGAACGCACGCGGCTCGAAATTCCGGTCGAGGTGATTTATAACGAGAATACGGAAAGAGCTTGGCGCGAACAGACGCGGACTGAGGAAGTGACGATCTGCGGCGGCGGTTTTACGCTCTCGCGCCCGGTCGAGCCGAAACGTCTGGTTCATCTTCGTTTGCCGATGCCGAAAAATTTCCGTCTGTTCGATTTCGGCAAAGCGGAATACGACGTTTGGGGCTTGGTGCGATACGTCCGTTTGATGCAGGCGAATCGGCGTGACGGGATCCGCTTGAAAGTCGGGACGGCGCTCGTCGGGAACAATCCGCCGCGCTCTTTTTTGCGCGATCCGGCGACGCTTTACGATCTGAAACCCGTTTTGCGCCACGAAAGTTTGTGGGATTTGCGCGAATTGCCGCGCCAGACGGGTCGTTATGTGCGTTCAGCGGAAGACCGCCGCAAAATTTCGGTCAAGATCATTCTCGAAACGATCAACGATCAGGGGCAGATCATCGAATCGGTCGTTGCCGACACCGAAAACATCAGCGAAAGCGGAATGGCGGTCAAAACCAAACTTCCCGCCGGAGCCGAGCGTTACGTTTTAGTAAAAACCATCAACAAAAGCCTTTCGCTGCTTGCCAAAGTGCGCGGCGCTTACGCGCTCGGCGCCGACAATAATTTGCGTCTGCATCTCGAATTTCTGAGCGGCAAATGGTTTGTTTAACGGGCGCAGGGTATAATTTAATTATGAGCATCGAAACACAACCCGTCAGGATCGAAACAGGCGAAGAAGTGGCGTTCGAATTGATGAAATTCATCGCCGAAAAGGAAAACAAACAATTAGCGCAGGAAGAAGTGCGCGATTACTATCTCGATCTATTTGTCGAATGCGCGTCGGTCGTTTACGACGGCGAACGTGCGGCAAACGAGGAATAAACACGATTTTGGATTTTAGATTTTGGATTGATAATTTAAATACAAACCAGTCTTTAATCCCAAATCTGATTTAGAAATTTACCAATGAAAAGACGAAACTTTTTGAAAAAGGCTTCGGCGATAAGTCTCGTTGCCGGATTGTCTCCGAATATAATTTTGAGCGAAGCAATCGAACCGGAACAGCCGAAAACAACCGGCGACCGCGCCTATTGGATTCAGCTTCTTGATAAGATCGCCGATCCGGTTTTGTCCAATATGAGTCGCGGGAATCTTCAAAAGAATATGAAGGTCGAAGTTTCCCCGACCTGGGACAATCGCGACCGCCGCGTCGCGTTTATGGAAGCCTTCGGGCGCTTGATCGCGGGAATGGCACCGGTCGTTTCCCTGCCCGACGACAATTCCGC
>CADEFG010000278.1 GCA_902826505.1 uncultured Acidobacteriota bacterium | reverse complement strand
GAGCAGTAATCATCAATATTCTTACAAGTTCCGGGAGTTTCGGCTCGATGTCGCCGAGCGTCTGCTGCTGCGCAACGAGCGGTCGGTGGCGCTGATGCCGAAAATTTTCGACGTGCTCGCGCTGCTTGTCGAGCGCAACGGTCATCTGGTCGAAAAGGACGAGCTTTTGCGGATCGTCTGGGAAGACGCGTTTGTCGAAGAAACAAATATTGCGCGGACGGTTCACAGTTTGCGGAAAATCCTGGGCGAAAACGCGGCGAATAAATTTATCGAAACCGTCCCGAAAAAAGGTTATCGGTTTATCGCCGAAGTCGAAAAGCTCAACGGTTTGCCGCGTTCGTCAAACGGCGCGCCGGTCGCAACGAAATCGGCTTTGCCGGGCAGCAACGGCAATTCGCTTTTGCCGGATGTTGCCGGGCTGACCGGAATTCAAAAACAAAACGGCAAACAGAATGCGAATTCTTTTGACGAAGAATTTTCCGCCAAAGCCATCTTGCCCGATCAAACGCCGACCGTTGATTTGAAGAAAAGCAAATTGAAATTACAGGTTTTGGGAGTGTTTTTGATCTTCACGCTTGTGATCGGCGGAATTTGGTTTTACGACGATGTTTGGACAACGAATGTAAACAGCAATCAAAATAAATCGGTCGCCGTTTTGCCGCTCAAACCGATCAACAATCAAAACCGCGACCCGATCTTTGAACTCGGCATCGCCGAATCGCTCATTTTGAAACTGAGCTCGGTCAAGGAATTGACCGTTCGCCCGCTGAGCGCGACGCGCAAATACCAGGAACTGGATCAGAATCCGACCGAGGCGGGACGCGAACAGCAGGTCGATTTCGTGCTTTCGTCGAATTACCAGATCGTCAACGGCAAGATCCGCGTGACGTCGCAGCTCATCAACACGCAAACCGGAACGGTCGAGGAAGTTTTCAAAAGCGAAAAAGATTCGGCAAACGTCTTTTTTATGCAGGACGCGCTTGCCAACGAGATCGGAAATACTATTTTGGCGCGTTTCGGAAACCGCGAAAATAATTTAGTTGCACGGCGCGGAACTTCAAATGAAGAGGCTTACCGGCTTTATCTGCAAGCCACGTTTATCTTTGACCAGTGGAATAAAAACGAGATCGAGACGGCGATCGAATATCTCGAACGGGCTGTCAAGCTCGATCCGAATTTCGCGGATGCGTTTGTTTGTCTCGGCTATGCTTACCGGCATATTCCCGGAAGATCCTTTGACGCGCAGGAACAAGTTTTGAAATCAAAGCAGGCGATCGAAAAAGCGCTCGCGATCGACGAAAATCTGGCGGACGCGCACGCCGTTCTTGGTCTTCTCAAATCGAATTACGAAAGCGATTTTGCGGGCGCGGAAAAAGACTTCGAACGGGCACGCGCCTTAAACGCTGATTCGCCGATGGTGCTGGCGCTTTATGCGAATTTTTTGATCATTTCGGGACGTTTTGAAGAGGCGCTCGCGCAAAATAAAAAAGCGATGGAAATCGATCCGGGAGCGGCGGTTCATCAGATAAATCACGGGATGATCCTGTATTATGCGCATCGGTACGACGAGGCTTTCGCGCATTTCAAAAAGCTCGTCGAAAAGGACAAAAATCTTGCCTACGCTTATTTTTGGTTATGGCTTTTGGCGGATCTGCAAAACGATGAAGCGCAAGCCTTTGAATGGTTTATGCGCTATCAAACGCAGATCAAAGCCGTGCCCGAAACGATTCAGCTGTATCAAAACGCTTTTCAAAAAGCGGGTTGGAAAGGTGTGATGCGCGAAATGATCGTGGAGGACGAGAAAAAGATAAAAACCGACGATAATCTGGGTTTACTCTACGGAATCGCCTGTTTTCACGCGCGGCTCGGCAATAAGGAAAAATCCTTTGAATATCTCGAAAAGACTTTCAACAATCGAATTTCAACGATCACGATGATCAAGGTCGATCCTTTTCTCGACTCGCTCCACGGCGACCCGCGATTTGAACGGCTCGTCAAACGCGTCGGGTTGAATTAATGTGAAAAACGGAACGCCGTCATCACGGGCGGCACTGCGTTTGAAAAACGCTAAAATGTTTTTTATTCTCAAGATTTTAAGATAAATGAAATGCATTTGCGCCGCTTTCGGCGACGCGTGCCGTCAGGATGACGGCGTTCCCGACTTATGAAATGATTTTATACGATGAGATCGAAGGCAAACCTGACGAGGCGGTTTTGGAAAAGATCAAAGCCTTTTTCGTTTCTATTTTCAGCAATGCCAACACCGCCAAATTCGACAAAAAATTGAATCAAGCCTCGAATATTTTCACGGTGCTCGCTTTACTCGAAAAAAGAATCGTCGGTTTCAAGATCGGTTATCAGATCGAACCGGGAACATTTTACAGCTGGGTCGGCGGCGTTGATAAGAGTTTTCGCCAGCGCGGAATTGCGGCTGAGTTGATGAAACGCCAGCACGATTGGTGCGCGCGCAACGACTTTCAAATCGTCAAAACCAAAACGACCAACCAATTTAAATCAATGCTCATTCTCAATATCAAGAGCGGATTTGATATTATCGAAGTTTATAGTGATATAAACAAAGAACGGAAAATCGTTCTGGAAAAACATTTAGATAAAAAACAAAAATAATTTATGAAAGCAATTGTCAAAAGCAAAGCCGAAGAAGGACTTTGGCTCGAAGATGTTCCCGAACCGACGATCGGCATTAACGACGTTTTAATTCGTATCTTGAAAACCGGGATTTGCGGAACGGACGTGCATATCTGGAACTGGGACGCGTGGGCGCAATCGACGATCAAAGTTCCGACGATCCTCGGACACGAACTCGTCGGCGAAATCGTCGAAACGGGGTCGAACGTCAGCGATTTTTTTGTCGGCGATATCGTTTCGGTCGAAGGTCATCTGGTCTGCGGTCGGTGCCGCAATTGTCTCGCCGGACGCAGATTTAAATGCGCCAACACTTTGGGTTTCGGCGTCAATACCGACGGCGGTTTTGCCGAATTCATGGCGGTTCCGATGACGAATATCTGGAAACACGAGCCCGGCATCAATCTCGAAGTCGCGGCGATCTTCGACCCGTTCGGCAACGCGGTTCACACGGCGCTCGCCTTCGAGGTTTTCGGTGAAGACGTTTTGATCACGGGCGCGGGACCGATCGGAATTATGGCGGCGGCGGTCGCTCGTCATGCCGGAGCGCGAAACGTCGTCATCACGGACGTTAATCCGCATCGTTTGGAGTTGGCGCAAAAATTCGATGTCACGCTGGCGGTTGACGTGCGGACGACTTCGCTTGCCGATGTCAAAAAACAGCTCAATATGAAGGAAGGCTTCGACGTCGGGATGGAAATGTCAGGCAATCCGCAGGCGTTCCGCGATATGCTCGCGAATATGACGCACGGCGGAAACATCGCGTTTTTGGGCATTCCGTCGGACGAATTTTCGATCAACTGGAAAACAATAATCTTCAATATGCTCACCGTCAAAGGCATCTACGGGCGCGAAATGTATGAAACGTGGTATCAAATGAACGTCCTCGTCGAAGGCGGTCTGAACATCGAACCGGTCATCACGCATCGCTTTTCCTACAAGGATTTTGAAAAAGGCTTTGAAGTCATGCGCGAAGGAAATTCAGGGAAAGTCATTTTGGATTGGAGCGAGGTTTAAAGTTAAAAAGATGAATAAAAATGACAAAATCACCGACATTGAATTTTCTTTTCGCTGTCAGCGTCAGTGGAAAGATTTACAAAAAACCGAAAATTCTGATGTTCGCTTTTGTAATGAATGCAGTCAAGATGTGCATTTTGTCGGGAACAAACTTGATTTGGCAAAATATGATGACAAGGCAAAATGTTTTGCCGTCAAAATTTATGACAAAGACTTATCTAAAGCTGTGACGATGGCAGGCGGAATTGAGCGCCTTACCATTTCAAACTTCGCTCCAACTGAAAACATAATTTTAAAGTTTGGAGCTAAAGCAGATTTATCTGAAAGCCAGATCGAAACAATCAAGTGGCTTCACCATTTTAACGCAAAACCTATAATGAAAGATAAAATGGTTAAATTAATCTTGAATAATACCACTAAGGAAAACTGTGAAAGAGTAATTTCAATGCTTGAAAAAGAAGGAATAGCTTTTATTGTTGAATGAAAAGTGATGATTTTTTGAGAAATAGTCATCTTTTATGGGCGTTTTAACTGATCTAATAATTGCGGATAAAAGCGAAGCCGAACGGATTGCGAATTCTTCCGCGCCATGTTCGGAATGGAGCGGATTTGACGCTAAAGGGCATAGTGAAATTACGCTCGGATACCTGCTTTGCATCTTGCGCGGGGAAGATTACGATGAAACGGTTTCGGACGAATTTCCGTTTTTGGCACAAGCCTCGGAAGAGGGTGCTTGGGTTTTCGAGTTACCGAATGATTTAGTAGTCGGGTTAAATAATTTAAGTGACGGGCAGATTCCAAAAATCATTTCTCAATGGCTCGAAACCGAAGAAATGCAATCGGCAGATTCTGATTATGCTGAAAATTTCATCAAGGATTTGAAGAGTTTAGCGACGGAATCGATCAGCCGGCAAAAATCGATTCTAATGTGGATGTGTCTTTAAATTTGGCGGCTTGAGTTTAAATAGTTTTGAGGTCTTGCGCGAAGAAAATTCGGGCAAAGCGATTCTTGATTGGAGCGAGATTTGAGAATGTAAAAATTTTTATGAAAAGATTAATTTTTGCGGTTCTGGTAGTTTGTTTTTGTCACGCCGGTCTGATTGCGCAAACCGGCGCGACAGCCGAAGAATATGCTGTTTACGCCGGCGTGTTGAGAGATATTGATCGCAAAAACCGGAGAGAAACCAAGATCAAAACCTCGTTTGTGATTTTTGATAAAACGGTCAAACCTGAAGAATTTGATAAATCCGAATCGCCGAAAATGAAAGGTTTGATCAAAGATTTCAGAGAGAAAAACGAAATTTCGGCAAAACTTACGCGGAGGTTTCCAGTAAACTTTTCCTACGGCATCGTCAGCCAATCCGAACTTAATAAACTTTTAATTTCCGGCTCAAAAAATCTGGACGAAAGTAAAACGGAAAACAAGGTTCGCAATACCAAATTCGGGAACGAAATTCCCTGGAAAGGGTTTTATGAGCAATTTCCGAAGGCGAACGGCTATTATTTATTCTCGAGAGTCGGATTCAGCGCAAATAAAAAATTTGCGCTGGTTTATGCGGAGCGAGCCGAATTTCATAGCGGAGATTTTACGAAATATATTTTGAGAAAAGTCCGCGGCAAATGGAAAATTTACTCGGCAAGCGGCACCGGTTGGAATGAATAAAATCATGATCTTTAGTCTTTAAGAGTAAAACTGACGACCTGTGTAAAAAAATTCAAAAGTAAGATCTTGAAGTAAAAAAAAAGAAAATTCGGGTAAAGCGATCTTGGATTGGAGTGAGATTTGAATAATTATTTTTTTTTTCGATTAAGCCTTGATAATTTCAAATTGATTTTTGTCACAAACCTTACTTTGGCGGTGTAAAAAAAATAGCAAACTAAATTTAAGTACTCTGTAATTTAAGTTTATTAAGAATTTCTTCTTTGCGCTTTGGCGGCTTTGCGGGAAGTGTTTTCCAACTATCGAAAATGTTTAAGCAATTATTTCCCGCTAAGGCGCAAAGGCGCTAAGTTAAGTGTGTTAAATAATTTAGATTACACTGTATTAAGTAAGTTCAGACATTTACAGTTTCAAAGCATTTTTATATAAATTGCCGAAGCTAATTTTTTTACAAAGTTATGAAAATCGTCAAAAGCATTCTTTTACTGTCTTTGGCTATCTTAAATTTCTCAACCAACACAGTCGCACAGAAAACGGTTTCGATGCCGAAAAAGGATTTTATTTTATCTACGTTGAAGGAAAACCGTGTTCCGACCGTCGGCATTTGTATTTTAAGCAATGGAAAAATCAAACAGGCAAAGGTCTTTGGAAGATTGCCGGATAATTCGCCCGCGCCGGACAATACGATTTTTAACATTGCCTCGCTGACCAAACCGCTGATCAGTATGATGACCGTGATGCTTGTCAGCCGGAACGAATGGAATCTGGACGAACCTTTGTTTCATTTTTGGACTGATCCCGATGTCGCCGCTGATCCGCGTCATAAATTGCTGACGACGCGACACGTTCTCAGTCATCGAACAGGCTTGCCGAATTGGAGAGGAAACGAACCCGGCGGAAAATTGTCTTTCGCGTTTGAACCCGGAACGCAATGGAAATATTCGGGCGAAGGTTTTGAATATCTTCGTCAATCGCTTGAGCAAAAATTTAAAATGCCCATCGAAGCATTAGCCGAAAAACTTTTGTTCAAACCTTTTAAGATGCGCGACACCAGATTTTACTGGGACGAAACGATGGACGAAAAAAGATACGCGAATCGTTTTCACGCCGACGGGACGCCATTTGAATTGGAAACGTGGAAAACCGCCAACGCTGCAAATTTAGTTCTGGTAACGGTTCGCGATTATGGAAAACTCGGTATCGAAGTGATGAAAGGTTCGGGGCTTTCGGAAAAAGTTTTTAAGGAAATGATCTCGATTCAGACTGTTTTGGAAAACAAAAAAGAGTTCGGTTTAGGATGGTCGCTCGTCAAAAATTTAAGTAATGGTGAATACGCCCTGGTTCATACGGGAAGAAATCCGGGAATTAACACCATCGTGATACTTTTACCCGAATCGAAAAGAGGAATCGTAGTTTTTACAAACGGCGAAAAAGG
>CADEFG010000277.1 GCA_902826505.1 uncultured Acidobacteriota bacterium | reverse complement strand
AGATTCTCGTGAAAACCGGGATGGATTTTTGTCGCGTCCTTGGTCAGTTGCACGACATAATCGCACATCACGCGCTCGGCTTCGGTGATCGGTGCTCGTTTGTAATCGGCGCGCAAAGCAGCGATCAGATCATCATCCAGACTGACGCGACGCAGAAACTCTGCGTGAGATTCCACTCAGTAAAAACAATCGTTCGTTTCCGAAACGATCGTCGCGATCATTTCGTGCTGCCGGCGTTCGAGCGGCAAATCGGGCGCCATCAACGCGCTGAAGGTTGAAAAAGCGTGAAAAAGCGCGTCGGGAATCAAAGTGTGCGAATCAACGATCGATTCGTTGATCGAACTCGCCTTGGGCGCCGGGCTCGCATATTCCGGCGGATACGCGCTCCGCGTTTCCAAAAGTATTTTTTGCAGTTTTTCGTCCGCTTCTTCAAACGGAATCGTTTTGATCCAAGCCATATCAATTTTGGATTTCAGATTTTGACTAAGCCGACCAAATCGAAATCCCATATAAAAAAGGTTTAATGCGCGGGCGTTGGCGCACTTAGAACTTCGGTTGCGGCGTGATGAACGTCGGGCAAAAAGTAAAACAAAATGCCGAGAATTGCATAAACCGAGAGTAACTGCACGCCTTCGATCCAGTTGCTTTCACCGTCGGAACAAATCTGCTGGACGATAATGATCGAAGCGATCACCGCGACCACTTCGGGCACCGTAAATTCGAGATTCATCGGTTTACCGAAAAGATACGAAGCAAAGATCAGGATCGGCGCGACGAAAAGCGCGATTTGCAGACTCGAACCGAGCGCGATCCCGAGACTCAAATCCATCTTGTTGCGCATCGCCATTAAAATTGCCGACGAATGTTCCGCCGCGTTGCCGATGATCGCGACGACGATCACGCCGACAAAAACTTCCGTGAAACCGAGCGCACCGCGCGCCGCTTCGACCGCGCCGACCAGAAATTCGGAAATCAATGCAACGAAAGCCGTCGCGATCAATAAAACCATGATCGATTTGCCCTTCGTCCAATGTTCGCCCGACACTTCTTCTTCGTGCCCGACTTCCTGCGCCGCGCCCTGGATCGCCTCGCCGATAAACAAATTTTTATGCGTCACGAGCGAAAAATAAAGCGTTCCGAGATAGGTCAAAAACAAGACAATCGCGATCGCCAAAGACAAACTTTGTTCTTTTTGCGGAGTCCAACCGCCTTGCGCGACGGGCACGACCGCCGCAAATTGGTGAAAAACGGTCGGGATCAAAAGCGCGATCGCGCCGAGCGTTAAAGCCGTCGCCGAGGTGCTTGCCGCCGTTTTTTCAAAAGTTTGGGTCTTAAATTTCGAACCGCCCGCAAAGATCGAAAGCCCGAGCACGAGCAGCATATTACCGATGATCGAACCGGTAATCGACGCCTTGACGACGCCTTCCAAGCCTTTCGACAAAGCAAAAAGCGCGATGATCAATTCCGCCGCGTTGCCGAAAGTCGCGTTCAATAGACCGCCGATTCCCTGTCCGAGATGTTCCGCCAGATGCTCGGTCGCCTTTCCCATCCAACCCGCGAGTGGAATGATTGCCAGACACGAACAAAGAAATAGCGCGGTCGGATTGTTCAGGGCTGGAATGAATCTGAGCGCAATCGCGATCGGAACAAATATTAAAAGCCAGTCAAGCGACGGCTTGAGCCACGATGATTTTGTTGCTGACATATTTTTTGTAAAAAAGCAGAATCGCGTTGTGTTATTTGCTTTTTTTTATTAATTGATCCGTGTGTTTTTACCTAAAATGAAATAATAAACGGGTAAGCCCAACAAGACAACCGCGACACCCAAGAAACTTTGAAACGGATTTTTCATCGCGATCATCAATAAGACGATCGCCGTAATCGCCAAAAAGAAAATCGGCGTCAGCGGATAAAGAAAGGTTTTATAACCGGAAAACTCGCTTTTATGAATTTTGAAAATTCCGGCAACCGTCAGGGCGATAAAAAAAACGACGACGAAAAAAAAGTAGGAAATTATCTGCTCGAATGTTCCCGAAAGAATTAAAACGCCTGCCAGAATTATCTGAATAATGGTCGCCCGGTGCGGCGTTCCGAACCGCGGGTGAAGCTCGCCGAAACTTTTAAAAAACAAGCCGTCTTTTGCCATCGCGAAATAAACTCTCGGCGACACCATCAAATACGCGACCAACGTGGCGAGTACCGAAATGACGACGATCGAAGCAAAGATCAGCCCGCCGATCCTGCCGAATAAAACCTCGCCCGCCTGCGCCGCAAAAGTTTCGTCATTCGTCACGTTCGAAAGCGGCACCAGATAAAAGAAAACGGCGCTCGTCAAAATATAAATCACCGTGATCGCGACAACACCGATCGCCAGCGCCTTTGGCACATTCTTTTGCGGATTTTCAACCTCTCCCGCCATTCGCGTCACTTCCCACCAACCGGCAAACGCAAAAAATGCACCGACAATACCGCCCGCAAAAGCCCCGAAAGTTTCGGTCGGAACGGCAAAAAAAGGCGTAAAATTGTTCCAATTACCAAAACCGCCAAGGAAACCGAAAACAATGATAAAAAGTAAGGTCGCGATTTTCAGAACCGTTAGAACCTTCAACAAATTGGCGCTGATTTTCGCGCCCAGGATATTGACCAAACCCAGCCCGACAACGATTGAAACCGCAAAAATCTGTTTTCCAAACGGTGAAAGCGGAACGAGGTAAACAAAATAACTTGTCAAACCGACCGCCAAAGTTGCCGTCAACCCCGGATCAAGCACGAGCAGGTCCATCCAACCGTAAAGAAAAGCGACGGCTTTGCCCCAAAGCTCGCGCAGATAAACGTAACTTCCGCCGGCTTCGGGAAAACGCGCCGCCAGCTCGCCGTAACAAAGGGCACCGCTCAAAGTCATCGCGCCCATTAAAATCCAGATCGCCAAAAGCCAAAACGGCGAACCGACCGATTTTGCCATGCCCGCCGGGGTCAGAAAAATACCGACGGCAATCACTTGCCCGACCAATAAAGCAACCGCCGTCCAAAGCCCGAATTGTCTTTTTAATTGCATAAATTAAAAACGGACCACGGACAACGGACAAGGATCATTGTTTTCTTTTGAAATATTCATTGTCCGTTATCCAGTGTCCGCTTAAAAAGTAAATCGCGCCGCGAATTGAAACGCGCGTGGTCCGCCCGAACCGAAAACGCCGCCGGCGGTCGTCACCGGTTGACCGAAATTCGGCGTTCCCAAAACATTGCCGAAACCGGAATAATTCGTATTCGAAACACCTAAAATATTGGTGGTATTAAAAACATTGAAAACTTCAATGATCGGTTCCAGACGAAATCTTTCTTTGAATGTAAAAACCTTAGACAGCCGCAGGTCGAGCGAACTGAAATTATCATTAAATTTCGCGTTCGCCGGTGCCAGCGGCAGTTGATTCGCCGGGCTGCGCGTCGAATTTATTTGTCGTAAAAACGCATTCAATTCGCCCGCGTTTTTAAAGAGTCGACCGCCCGCGTTGCGTTGCAGCTGCGGAACGCGCGACGAGCCGTCGGGCAAAATAATGTCCATCGGGACGCCCGAAGCCACTGTTAAGATCGGCGAAAGGCGAAAACCATAGGGCAGTTCAACCGTTCCCGCAAACGTGAAACGATGACGCTGGTCATTCGGTGTCGGTCCGTATTCAAGCTGAAGATTATTTGAGTCGATCGGACCGTTGGAAAAAGGAATCTGGTCGTCGTTGGCATAATTGAATGCTTTTGAAAGCGCGTAATTGGCGCGAAAACCGAACCGGTCGGCAAAGCGTTTCTCGACGCTCAACAGTAAACCGTCGTATTTAAATTTCACGCTCGATTCGAGATTGACAACCCGGTCGGGTCCGCCAACCACCGGATTATTGACGACCCCGATATTTCGTCCGATGATAAAATGCGTTCCGAAATTATGCAGAATATCGGCGCGAAAAACAAAATTTCGGGCAAATTCCCACTGCAAACCGATATTCGATTGCTGAACCATCGGGTTTTGCAGGTCGTTGTCGATGATGTTGATGCCCGACGCGCCCGCGCCCGTCAAAACAAAACCGATGAACGGATTGGCAACGGTCGGCGCGAAAGGCAAAAATCTGCCGTTCTGGTCAAGAAAGATCGGCACGCCGTTTTGATCGGTGAAAGCGTTTCCGGCACGCACCGAAACCGGCAAAGCGCGTCCGTCGAGCCCGCGTTCGAGCGTGATCAGTTCCAGCACGACGCGGTCATAATAAATGCCGTAACCGCCGTGAAAAGATAATTTGTCGTTCAAAACCGAATAATTGAAACCGACGCGCGGCGCGAAATTGTTCAGATCCGCCTTGCGGTCGCCGTTATAAAATGAAGCGACGAGCGGATTGACGGCGCCGAAACCCGAGTTGTTTTTGACGTTCGTATCGGCTTCGTAACGCAGCCCGAGATTGAGCGTAAAATTCTTGGTGACGCGCCAATCGTCCTGCACGAAAAGCGCGAAATAATTGTTGTCGATATCCGGTAAATTCAAATCGCGGTCGGGAAACTGGCTTCGCAAGGTGACGGCAAACAGCAGGTCGCCGTCGTTGATCTGCCCGTCGCCGTTATGGTCGAAATTGGCGAAATCCTGAACGAATTCGATTCTTCCCTGCCGGAAAACGCCCAAAAACAAGGTCGAATCGACGCGCTGAAACTCGCCGCCGAATTTCAAGGCGTGATTTCCGGCAATCACCGTCAATGCGTTCGAAAATTGCAGACGTTTTTGCGTCGTGCCCTGCGGAACGCGAAAGCTCGAACCGTCGAGAATGCTCGGAAACGTGTATTGAATGCCGTTCGAAACCGGATCGGTCGCGTTTTTGAAATCATTGATGCTGAAACTGAAATTATTGGCGATGTTCGGCGAAATGATATTCGACCAATTTGCCATAAACGAATGAAAACGGTTCTTCAGATTTTGCAGATACGAAGCCGAACCGATCGAACGGTCGAGCTTGCTCGAATCGCGGGCGTCAACATCTTCGAACGAATAGCGAAAATTAAAGTTGTTCTTTTCGTCGGCGTTATAATCAAGACGGCTGTTCAAAAGCAGATCGCCGAGCGGCGCCGTGGCAAAACCGCGCGTGATGCGGCGGTTCGGCACATCGCGGATCCCGACCAGAACCGCGCCGTCCTGATCGCGGTATTCGAGCGCTCCGAAAGCGAAAAGTTTGTTTTTGACGATCGGTCCGCCAAGCGTGAATGAATATTGCTGGCGATCAAACGGCGGCGCAGTTTGCGTCCGGTCAAAGGTGGCGGGCAGACCCTGAAGTTTTTTGTCGCGTTCAAAAACCGAAAAAGAACCGCGCACCGCATTCGTTCCCGATTTCGTGACGACATTGATGACGGATGAAGCCGAGCGCCCGTATTCCGCCGAAAACCGATTCGTCGCGACCTGAAATTCCTGCACCGCGTCCTGCGAAATATTGAGCAGCGAACCGCCGACGACATCGTCGTTATTATCCGTCCCGTCGATCATCACGTTGCCGCCGCGCCCGATCTGTCCGGCGGAAGAGATCAGCACGGTGTTCGTTTTGGTCGGGTCAAAGTTCGGCGCGATCGTATTTCCCGGCGTGAGCAGCGCGAGTTCGAGAAAATTGCGCCCGTTGAGCGGCAAGTTTCCGATTTCTTTATCGTTGATGACCGCGTCAACCTTCGATGTTTGAGTATCGATCGAAGGCATTTCCCCGATCAAATCGATCGTTGTATATCGAACTCCGACTTTTAACTCGGCGTTGAGCGTCACGGTTTGACCGACATTCAGAGAAATTGCCGATTCGCTGACTTTTGTTTCAAAATTTTGGGCAAAGACTTTTACTTCATATTCACCGACCGGCAGACTCGAAATCACATAAACGCCTTCGTCATTTGTGGTCACGGTTCTTGAAATATTTGTTGTTTTATTTGTCGCGGTCACAGTTGCACCGACGATCACGGCGCCGTTTTGGTCAGCCACAAAGCCGGTCAAAGTGGCGGTCGGTTGCTGGGAAAAAACAAAAAAAGAGCCGAACAAAATAAAAACCAAAAATAGATAAATCGGGGGTAATCTTTTCATTTATTTCACCTTTGGTTTTGGATTATTGCCGGAATTTGAAATTGATTGTAGTTTAATCCGGTAAAACTGTCTATTCCCGAGGTTTTAAAAAAGTCCTTTCCGCTTTTCGCCGGAGCTAGAAGGAGTGTTCGTTTTTTTTATCCGTGGCAGTTATTTTTTTGGTAAATCAAAAAGTAAATTCTATGGCAATTTTCAATCGGATGAGAACTAAGGCAGAAGCCCGCGAGTAAGCAACCGAGTCTTTCATCGCGAGAGTTGCGCCCTTGCTGACGCGCGGGTTTCTGCACCAAAGGTCGCTCGCAACTGAACACTGCTATAAATGTAAGTTTTTCGGGCAAATAACATACCGTTCAAGCACCATTGACGCAACATTTGATCTTTTTGAATAGTTGGGCAAAATCAAATAATTTTGATAATTGTTAATTTCTTCCCGAATTTTGTATTCTATAAATGGAATTATTTCCATTATTCAGGAGGGTTATGACAAAAAAGGTTTTGGTTGTGGAGGATTATGCCGACACGCGGACGATGATGAAGTATCTGCTGCGGCATTTCGGCTACGAGGTTTTCGAGGCGGCAGACGGGCAGGAAGCCGTCGATAAAGCCAGACAGGATCATCCGGACCTGATCTTAATGGACATTTCGATGCCTGTGATGGACGGTTTGACCGCAACGCAAATCATCCGGAAGATCGAAGGATTTGC
>CADEFG010000276.1:2247-6791 GCA_902826505.1 uncultured Acidobacteriota bacterium | reverse complement strand
GACCTGCGCTTTGATCTTTTCCATCTCGGCGCGAATCCGTTTGACTTCCGAAAGACCTTTTTCATGGATCTGTTCGGGCGTTAAGTCAGTCGTCGTATAAGAACGCGCCAGAAAAGCGTAATACCCGGCGCCGTTGGGACGCTGCCAAACACCGGCTTGCGGGTAAGAAGCGGGCAGATATTCGTTTGTAAAATACGCTTTCAGCTTTTTGTAGGACGGAATAACTTTATTTAGGACCGCTTCTTTCGCTAGATTTCTTAAACGCGTTTGCTCGCTTTCGGAAATATCTTTCGGGAATTTTTGAAACGGCGCGTAAAACGAATTTGCTTCCGGAGTCGGGGTGATTTGTTTGTCGATCTGCGGCGGCACGCGTTCCATGACAACGCGCGCCCAGAGAAGTTTTTGGCGCTGTCCTTCGCGCAAAAGCGCAATGGTTTGCTCCATCAAGACTGGAAAAGCGTTGAGCCGCACGAGCCAGTCTTCGTAATCCTTGACGGTTTGAAACGGCAGGAATTCGGCAAGCTGATCAGCCGTTTGAATTCCGCTGTCGTGTTTGACCGGCAAAAGATGCCGCTTGAATTTGAAGCCTTCGATCGATTCTTCGAGATCTTTTTGGAAAAGATCGTAATTGAGCCGGTCTTTGACGGAAAGCTCGCCGCGGTTGATCTGTTTGAGCCGCGAAAGAACTTCGATTTGATGCAGATTTCGTTTATTGATCGCTTCCAGACTGACATCGTCCCACCGCGCATTGTAGCGTTTGTCGCCAAGAAAAGAAGCAAATGTCGGGCTTTCGCGCAAATTCCATTCCCATTCGCTGTCAAACAAAGCGTATAATTTTTGGGTCGCGTCCGTCTGCGCAAAAACGGTCGAATAAACAACCAAAAGCACAAAAACAAACAAAAGCAGTTTCATCAAAACATTCTCCTCTGGTCGATTGATCGAAAGATGTTTTTAAGAATACCGCAAAAAAAACGGCGGTCAAAGATTGCCGCCGCTTTATTGTTTGATAAAAATGTATTTGCCGAACTTTTTAGGTAGCGTTCATCAAATTGTTAAGATACATCAGCGATTCACTTGAGATCGCGCCCGAATAGCCGCCTAATTGCACGGAAATTTTTTGCGCGCCGGCGATTTTCATCAATTGCGCCCGCGTAATTTTATAGAGCAATAATTCATTGACCGATGAAATATTTTGCCGGAAAAATCGGCGCGGCTTGCCCAAACTAATCTTTTGACTGTCCGCAATGATCATTGCGCTGTTCGATTTGAGAAATTTAGATTCTTTTGTCGTCGTAATAAATCCAACCAGATAAACGCTGTCCTCAACATTTGCTTTGTCGCCTTTGTAAATGTAAAAAATGCGGCTTTCAACCTTTCGCAAAAAATCGTTGGTTGGAAAATCAAGAAAAACGCTTGGTGTGGAAATATGACCGACTCCCAGGGTCGAATTGAATCCGGTTCGTAAATCGCCGAGTCCCAACGGTTTATCAAAATTGCTCGCACCGCCGACATCCGCCCACATTTCAATTTGCGGAGAAATTTGCTGACGCTGTGTCAATCTTTTCTTTTGGTTCTGCATCTCTTTGACAAACTTCTTGTTGGCTTTGCCTTCCTGTTCCTGTTTTTGCAGCAAAGCATCTCTTTCGGCTCGGTATTCCCAGGACGGTTTGAGATTTTCAACACCCCAAATACCGCGTTTTTCGGCTTTGGCTTGTTTTTCGTTGTCTTGAAAGATGAGGTTTTCCTCTTCACTCTGAGTACCTTTTTCGGGGACCAAATACCAGGCGGCACCGTCGCGCACCATTTGCTGGCTAATATCAACTCCCCGGACTAAAAGTTGTCCGATGGTTCCTTCTTTAATAACACTGCGCGGCAAAAACTCGACCGTTTTGTTGAGAATCAATACCTCTAAATGTTCTTTGATCGTTTGATGAAGCGGCTGGCTGGGGTAAGGTGTTTCAATATGCTGCAAAATAGCGGTCAATTTCGCGGTCGGCATCTGAATGACAAAGGTTTTGCCGTCAATTACTTCGACGACTTTGCCGTTGACCGGGCGTTGCGGGTAGGCAGAGACGGCGGTCAGAATCAGGACAATGACGATAAAAATTATCGGTTTTAGGTTTTTCATAAAATTCTCCTTTTATTGAAAATTTTGAGTATAGTTAGCGGACTTCCAAATCATATTCGCGCAGGCGGCGATAGAGCGTCGAAGGAGAAATCCCGAGCAGCTCGGCGGTTTTGCCGCGATGCCACCCTGTTTTTTCAAGTGCGCGGACGATCTGTTGTTTTTCCACGTCGCGCAAATTTGTCGGCGAGGCGTTTTGAAATGAATTAACCGCCAAATCGCTCGGCTCGTTATAGCTGACCGAAACGCTCGGCTCGCTCATTTTATAAACGACTTCGGGCGGCAATTCCTTGATCGTGATCCTGCCGTTATCGCAAAGCAAAATCGCCCGTTCCAGACAATTTCTGAGTTGCCGGACATTACCCGACCAATTAAAAGAACAGAGCGCATCAATCGCTTGCGGCGCGAGTTCGGGCGCATTGGCACCGGCAATTTTTTGCAGAATGTAGCGGGCAAGCGGTTCGATGTCTTCGCGTCGTTCACGAAGCGGCGGAATATTGATCTCGAAACTATTGACGCGGTAAAGCAGATCGGCGCGGAAAACTCCGTCGGCGACCGCCTTTTTCGTGTTGCGGTTGGTCGCGGCGATGAGCCGCACGTCAACCTCGACCTTTTTGACGCCGCCGACGCGGAAAAAGGATTTTGTTTCAAGCGCACGCAGCAATTTTGACTGCAATTGCATCGGCATTTCCATAATTTCGTCGAGAAAAATCGAACCGCTGTCGGCGATCTCGAAAAGTCCGAGTTTGCGTCCGCGGGCACCCGAAAATGCCCCGGCTTCGTGTCCAAAAAGTTCAGATTCAAGCAAATTATCCTGCAAAGCCGCGCAGTTTAAATCAACAAAAGTTTTATCATTGCGGCGGCTCAGACGATGCAATGCTTGCGCGATGAGCTCTTTTCCCGTACCCGATTCGCCCGTGATCAGTACTGACGTGTCGGACGTGGCGACCCGTTGAACAAGCCGCAAAACTTCCTTCATCTGCGGCGATTCGGCAACGATTTCGGGCAAACTTTGGTGCGTCCGCTGGATTTGGGCGCGCAGTCGTTGATTGTCGATTTTGAGCTTCTGTTTTTCGGAAGCTTGTTGAACCAGCGCGGCAAGCTCGGTGATCCGGTAAGGTTTGGTCAGATAATCATAGGCGCCGAGCTTCATCGCTTCGATCGCCGATTCGACCGTTGCCTGTCCGGTCAGCATAATCACTTCGGGCGGATTTTGCGATTTTTCGCGCAGACGGCGAAGCAATCCGATGCCGTCCAGACGCGGCATATTTATATCGCACAGCACAACATCGAAATCTTCGTGTTCGAGCAATTCCCAAGCCGCTTCGCCGTCCGCAGCCGTTTCAACATCGTGTCCCTGACGGCTCAGTTCTTTTTGCACGACAAGGCGCAGATTGCTTTCGTCATCAACTACTAAAAGTTTTGCCATAATTTTTAAGTCCTGAGTTCTGAGTCTTGAGTCCTGAGTCAATTTGTTTTCGACTTCAGACCGCAGACTTCAGACTCACCACTGTTTTTGAATTGGAAGATAAATTGTGAAGGTGGTTCCGACACCGACGTTTGAGCGCACCGCGAGTCGTCCGCCGTGTTCGGTGACAATGCCGTAACAGACGGCTAATCCGAGTCCCGTTCCCTTGCCGACCTCTTTGGTCGTAAAAAACGGCTCAAAAACTTTTGAAAGGTTTTCCGGCGCGATCCCGATGCCCGAATCCTGGATTTCGATGGTCACCCGGTTATTTGCCGAAAATGTGCGGAAAATAAGTGTCCCGCCATTTGGCATCGCGTCAACCGCATTGGTCGCCAGCGCGATGATCGCCTGCTGAATTTGCCCGCCGTCAGCATTGATTTGCGGCAAATCGTCTTTCAGATCAAATTTGATTTTTATATCGTTGCCGCGTTTTTGATGAGCAACCAGATTTGCCGAAGATTTGAGAAGATCGCCAACATCGATCATCTGACGATTACTCGTCCGGACCCGGGAGAAATCGAGCAAACCGTTGGTGATTGCCTTACATCGAAAGGCTTCGCTGCGAATCAAGACGAGATATTCGTGCAAATCTTCGACTTCCGGCGACGCGCCGAACGAGCCTTCTTCGACCCGCGATTCGAGCGATTCGGCACAGGCGGAAATGGTCGCCAGCGGGTTATTTATTTCGTGCACGACGCCCGCCGCGAGCCGTCCGACCGCCGCCAATTTTTCGGCGCGCCCCGCCGCGTGAATCGCTTCGACGCGCATCGTCACGTCTTCGCCGACCGTGATGACGTGTGTCACTTCGCCCGTTCTTTCGTCGCGCATCGGAATTTTGCTGACCATCCAATGCTGCGTCGCGCCCGATTGATCAACGGTCTGTTGTTCGATGCGTTCGATATTTCCCGTTCGGAAAGCGCGTTCGAATTCCTGTTTCAAACGTCCCTGCGG
>CADEFG010000276.1:0-2237 GCA_902826505.1 uncultured Acidobacteriota bacterium | reverse complement strand
CGCTTCACGCGGCATTCCCATCTCGGCCCACCCGGGGTGTCGGTTCAGAGTTACGTGCTGGTAATAGCGGTCGATCACATAGATCGAAACCGGCAGCGCGTCGAGAACCGATTCGGTAAATTTGCGGTGTTCTTCGCGCGCCTGATTGATCGAAGTATTGATCGCCGATTCGTAATGCGCCGAAAGATTGATGCTCATCGCCGCCATCTGCGTCGCCGCGTCGATCAATCTTTTGGCAGTTTCACTGCAATCTTTTTTCGCGGCAAATCCGACGATCACCGCGCCTTTGACTTCGCCGTTGATGTGCAGCGGCGAAACATATTCAAAATCATGAGTCTTGTCTTTAAGTAAAAATTCCGTCTCGTTTTCAATCCAAAATGAAACTTGCGATGGCATAAATTCGAGCCATTTTTTGAATTTTCGATTATGCAGAGAGGTTTGTTTTGCTTCGCTCGTTTCAGGCACAAAAGTACTGCTCACCAAACCGATCTGTTCGAGTTCGACGACGACTGCGCAGGTTACCGACCGCGTTTCACGGCAAATCGCTTCCGCTACGCGCGAAGCAACTTTTTTCGGATGAACCGTGACCAGCAAACTGCGTCCGAGTTCGGTGATAAATTTTAGGTTAGATAAAGCGTCTGTCTCTTTTCTTTTCACGGAAAAAGATTCCGACGCGTTTTTTATCGTTTTAGGGGCTAACATTTAGATTAAATTGCAGTCTGACAAATTTTCCCGATAATTTGTCATCTGAAAAGAGGTTGGTTGGATTTCGAGAAATGGCAAGTTTGTATAAAACTCCCTATTAAATTAAAAAGGATTTTAAACATTTTGTCAATGGTTTTAACACTTTGATTAATAATAATATTTGACAGTTTTTATTAATAAAACGAAAATTAAAAAAGCGTTATGGAAAAGAATTTTTTGCCGATAAGAAAATATTTGTTTTTTATCTCACTATTCGTGACGATTTTCTTTTTCGCCGCACCGAAAATCGAAGCCCAGGAAGTTGTCGACAAAACGGTCGCGACGGTTGACGACAATGTCGGCAGTCCCGAACTTATCACCTATTCCGATCTGCTCTGGCAGCTTGCCCTGCAGCCGAGTATTTCGATCACGCCGCCGAGCTCGGAAGATTTAAATCGCGCGCTGCAGCTTCTCATCAATCAACGCCTGATCGCGCTCGAAGCCGAACGTTTGCCGCGTTCCGACCCGAGCGACGCGGAAGTTGACGCCAAGATCAAAGAGGTTCTCGCAAATTTCCCGTCAACCGCCGATTTTGAACGCAGGCTCCGAATCGTCGGTTTTGATTCGGTCAAGGACGATAATTTTGTGCGGATGATGGCGCAGCGCGTGAAGATCGAAAAATATCTCGATTTTCGTTTCCGCTCGTTCGTCGTGATCACGCCCGAAGACGAAGTGAGATATTTCCGCGATGTCTTTATTCCCGATTTTCGCAAAAGATTTCCCGGCGTGCTAATCCCGACGCTGGACGAAAAACGCGCCGAAATCGACCAAATTCTGACCGAAGAAAAAGTCGCCCGCGACATCGAAACCTTTCTCGACGAAGCCAAACGACGCGCCGAAATCGTCATTTTGAGCGAAGTTTAATTTCCGCCATTTACAACCAAATCGCAGTGCAAAATCATCACAGAGAAAAGTTTATATTATCCCCAAGTTTATGAAAAAATTTCTCTTTACTTTTACTCTGATTGTTTTTTGTTTCGCCGGGACAAGTTTTGCACAAGAAAAACTGCCGAAAGTGATTAAATATCTCGCGCCCCAATATCCTGCGGCGGCAAGAGCGACTGGCACAACAGGCGAAGTCGTCGTTGCGGTAAAAATTGATAAAGACGGAAAAGTGATTTCTTCAAAGTCTGAGAGTGGACACCCGCTTCTGAGAGCAATTTCCGAAAAAATTGCTAAAGAATGGCTTTTTACAAAAAGCGAACTGTCTGAACGAGAACTGAAAATTTCATTTCTTTATTCAATAAAAGTTAACGATAATAGAAAAAATAACTATAAAGAATCAATCCAGAAAATCAGATTTAGAAAGCCTTATCGTTTAGAAATTATCTCAACAGAGTATCCTAGAATAGATATTTAATCTTCGCTTTCGAGCAATTCTTTCGCTTTCAATAAATCTTGTTTGTGCGTTTCGGTAACGACCGGATAATGCAGATTCATTGATTCGAGTTTTTTGACGATGATTTCCGAAACGTCGACGCGCGTGAACCATT
>CADEFG010000275.1 GCA_902826505.1 uncultured Acidobacteriota bacterium | reverse complement strand
AATTTCCTTTAACGAAAGCGGGTTAGAAAGTTCTTCCGGGGTATTTCGTATCAAATTTAACAACGAGCGAGCGCGTGAGTTTTCCGTATAATTAAATGCCAGTTCGGCGTCATTAAGGCGGGCGTATGCATAATCGGCAGCAATATCATAAACATCTTGCTCGTTGTCAAAATAGGTGTTTCGATCTAATTCTTCAGTAATTTTCCCCCGGTTTTCATCGAATATCTTTTGCAGTATCTCCATTTCTTGACGGACATCGGAATTATCCTGCTCTATATAACAAAGTAGTCGTCCTCGACGTGATTCGTAACTTCCGATAACGGATTGCATTTTTTCACTAATTTGAATAGCCTGATCGTAGTTTTTTATCGCTTTATTACAATCGCCCTGTGATCTTTGTAAATGAGCTAAAGAAACAAAAGACTTTGCAAGCAACCGCTGCTTCATTTTCTCATCTGAAAATGTTTCGGCTAGTTCCAGACTGGTTTGTATCTGTTTAAAAGCCTCTGAGTATTTTTGCAGCGTCCCGTAAACTATTCCTGAATTAATAAGACCCGAATGATTCATCCATTTATCTTTAAGCTCATTTTGAGCAAAACTTATTTCTTCCTGAGCATAAGCGGAAGCCGCTTCATAAAGCTTGAAAGAGTAAAGGATTTGGGTAGTAAAAAACAAATTACGCCATCTTTGTCTGGGAAAAGTATGATAGGAGATTGGAAAGGTTAGGCTTTCATGGATAAAATTTAATGCTTTGGAGGAATTGTCAATTGTTCGGTATTCTTCCGCCAATTGTATGTAGTTTCTTTGAATATTGTAAATATCCGACGTGTTTCTAGCTAATTCTAATGACTTTTTGTTATACGCAACTGCTTTGGACGTTTCTCCTAACGTCATATAATTGGCGCCAATCCAATTTTCTGCCAGTGTTTGCAGCCATTTGTAGCTTTTTTGTTCGCCAAAGTTTGAAAGTATAAAAAGCCGCTCATTACTTTCCTTTATCCGATCGATTTGGCATAGACAGTAACAGATTTGATACTCGATAATCGCGGCTTCCCAAATATTTCCGCTCGCAGAATAGAGGTCCTTTGCCTCATTAAAAACTTCTAATGCCCTCTTGTTGTTAGGATCAAGAAGTAATTCCTGTGCCTGCTGTGATTTGTTCTGTGCTTCTAATAGTTGGTGACGCTGCTTTTGCGAGGTATTCTGATAATAATTTGCCAGATCAAGAAAATAAACGTCTCCCGCTTTTTTTTCTTCGACTTCTCCCAAATAAAAAAAAGCAGAAAGAATTTCTTCTGCTTCTTCCTTTCGCCCTTGTTCAATTGCTTCCAAATATGTCTTTGCCAATTGCCCTGCTACCATTACGCCCGTAACGAATTCTTTTGTTTCGCTAATGATTTGCCATGCTCTTAAATCATCCTTATTTCTGAAGGAGTCAAGAAAATCCCGGAGAATTTGAGATTTATCTTTTAATAATTCACTTTGCTGCTTTAACAGCTCCAGATTTCGCCGTGCCTCGTCTGCCCAGAGCGACTCCGAATCTTTTTCCAGATATTTTTCCCAAGCCTCTCGCGCCTGATTAATGAGACGCATTTTTTGCAAAATCAACGCTTTGTTAAAAAGTGCTTCCAAAAGAATTCCGTTTAGTTCTAAAGCAAGATTCAGATGGCTTAAACTTGAATTAGCATTCTCGAAAAACTCATCCCCCTTTCCACTCGATTCGGCAAGCACGGCTTTTTCCAAATACGCCGCTCCTGTGTCGCTATGCAATTTAGGATCATTGGGAGCAAACGTTAGTGCGAGATTAAATTCTTTTAATGCATGATCAATTTTTTTTTCGGCTAAATACAAAAGTCCAAGAGCATGATGCGGCTTGGCATCACGTGAATTGTCTGTTGTATCAAACAACAATCTTTCGGCTTTGGCGCGGGCTTTTTCATCAGCAGGAGTAATAGAGTCATTCCCGCGAGTGATTGTTAAAGGCGCATAACCGAAATCGGCAGTTGTCCGCGATTCAATCGGACGTTTTCCACTGTAAGCAATGCGAAGTTGAGCCAAACCTTTATCCACATCAGATTGATAAAAAAATATTCGCCAAACACCAAGAACAGCTCCCGATATTAATAAAATTAGGGCTGCGAAACGTATCGTTGCAGGCAAAAACAACCAGTCAAAAAAGCCGCTTTTACTAATAGGAATTTGTTTAATAATCTTAATATGGGATTGAGCTGCATATTTTCGTAAATTTTGAGTTAATCTTAATTTTTGCTTGTTTTCCTGAGAAATAAGGAAAAACCGCATAAAACGTTTGTTTTCGGAATCTGTGAGCTGTCCATCAAGATAATCCTCCACCAGTTCATCTTCGGCAATTGACAATTTCTCGACGAATTCATCGTTAGTCAATAAATTTTCCTCTATTTCGCGCATTTTTACTTTATCGCTCAGATTTCCAAGTAGATAATGTCTGATTACAATTTGCTCTTCCGCATTTTCTGACATTTTCTTGTTTTCTTTTTCCATATTGTTATGACTAAAAACCTCAAAACCTTTCACTAATTATTTTGAGCGACACAATTTTTTATGCAAACTTCAAGTTTGACACGAATACGGGAGGTTTTTATTTGAAGAGCATTTATACTGATTTTTAATTTTGCGGCTAATGTTTGGCGATATAAAATTTTGGCACTTTTCTCTTCCTGATAATACTCAATAATAAGTTCGCGCTGTTCTTTAGGTAATGTTCTGAGACATTTCTCAAGGCATTCAAATTCGCAATCGGAAGCGGAATCGGAATTATTGTAATCGTTTATATCCAGAGGTTGTAGATTTTTAAGTTTCTTTTGTTTTCTTAACCATTCGAGATGTGTCTTCTCTGCGACGCCATAAAAATAGCGTATGGGTTCACCAACATACATATTGACTATTTCGGGAAGTTTTTGGACGACACGATTGATGACTTCGTCTGCCAGTTCCTCTGCTTCAAAACAACCGCGCCCAATATAAATTCGTATCAGACGTTGCCGAATCTTTTCATACTTTTGTCCAGCGATATCTCGGCTCGGGTCTAACCAATAAAGAAGTGAATCGAAACTTTTCTGTGTTACTTCATTTTCTTTAATCATATCAACGTAATCCGATCTTAAGGATCAGTAAACACACATTTATTTTTATAGTAATCAGGAATTTAGGTAATGCTTATAACTGCTAATAATCAGGTTTCCCGGCAAAAAATGAAACATCGCATTTTATTGCTCCGGGCAGAATACTTTTTTGAATTCTTACATAGTATTCCTACCCTCATTCCTC
The DNA here is from genome assembly GCA_902826505.1 of uncultured Acidobacteriota bacterium. Taxonomy (GTDB): domain Bacteria; phylum Acidobacteriota; class Blastocatellia; order Pyrinomonadales; family Pyrinomonadaceae; genus JAFDVJ01. Next base: position 3,485 of record CADEFG010000275.1, on the reverse strand, counting down.
GTCAAGAAAAATTTTATGAAAGGTTTTACGGAAAAAAGTCATATCTAAATAGAAGAAGAAAATTTTTGTCCAAATGGAATATGCTGTCAGATGAGTTTCCGCTTAAGTAATACACCATAAACTCAGCAGAGATTAATTTCAAGCTTGTTGAAATTAGTGTACAAATTTTGAATTTATAAAAATTTCGGATTATGGAGATAACAAATGAAAACGCGCATTTATAAAGTAATTGGTAATTTTATAACGGGCATTTTAATCTTAAATGGAGCTTTCGGTTTCGGACTGTTGCCGAGAGACATAAAGGCACAAAAGCGGGCAGTAATTGTCAATGCCGAGCAGCCTAACGTTTGGACTTTAGAGCAGGCACATTATCTTTTGGCGCAGATGCACCGGCGCAATCTCGACCTCAAAGCGAAAAGTCTTGAAGACTTGGATGCCAATGAAATTAACGGGCTCCGCTTTGAAGTGCTCAGGATGTTGACGGAATTCGGTGTCAAATTTGACCAAGCTGATCTTGTGACCAACAATCTTCTGCTTCAAAACCGGACTTTTAACAACGACCAGCGCCAATTATTGATTACCCGGCGTAACCGGCTCAGCGACGAATCTCTGGAACTCAGCCGCCAAATCGCGCAGCTCGAAAGCGAGAAAGCCGGCACCGATGATGAAGATGAGAAATCCAAACTCGACGGCAAAATAACGGCTGCAAAGGCTCATCAAGCTAAAGTCGATAAGGAAATCGAGCAGATAAACGCTCAATTGGACGGTCTCCCGGGACAGACCGGCGACCTCAAATCCACGCAGGCTGAAGCTAATTTCGACCCCAATAAACTACCGAAAAGCGACGCCTTCGACCAAGCCTTCAAGGACGCCGTCACGAAACAGATTCAAGCCTTCAACGAAGCGCCGAAACTCAACGCGGCGCTGCGGCTCGACAATTTCTTGCAATTGCAATACGAAATCATCTCCAAACAGCTCACGCTGCTGCGCGACGAAGTCGGTCCCGGCGAGCGGCTGCTTTTTCTCGAACTGCCGCAGACGGTCAACTCCACCTACGACAAAGCCGACAAAAAATGGGCGCAGTCTTGGTGGAAAATCGCCGGTTATACTTCGAAAGTCCCTTATAAGCCTACGGATAAAGAGTCTTACGCCAAATACCAAAACAAGGCGATAACTTCGACAGCAGAAAAAATCGATCGCGTTATTGAAGCGATTAAGGAGAAACGACAGAATCCCAATCGTAATAAAAACGATTATAAAGCTGGTGATTTGCGCTATGTTGACTTAGATAAGGAATCAACCGATTTACCTAATGGAACAAAAGTTGAAAACCGTTCGGTTCGAACTGTTGAACTGATCCCACGGCAAAGCTCGCTCAATGTCAACGATATGAAACTGAAAGTGAAATCGGGCGCACTGAGTGTCGTGGCGTCTTTCCTGTTCGGTTTCGGAGCGAAGCTTAATGTTCAGAGACAGCGCGAACAGTTTTCCCAGTTTGTTCAGCAGGAGCTTTACTCAGCCGCTTTCGGAAAAGGCGCGCGCGAGTTCGGCTGGACGTTCACGCCGATGCCCGGCACCGACCGCTTAATGTCGGGCGTCCGAACCACTTACGCGATCGTCGTGATTCCGAAAGAAGCCAATGCCGTCGTTCTCGAATCTAACGGATGCTTTTTTCCGCGCTCTGAATATCAGCCTTATAATTTTGCCGAAACCCTAAGCGGGTCGAGATGGCAGGATGACCGGACAAGCCGTAGCTGTGGGGACAGTAAAGCTTTTATTGTTTCCGTTCCGAATGTTGACGAAGGAGAAAACGATTTCGAAGTCAGGTCAATTTCATACCAGCCGGTGGATAAAGGCAAACGCATCGTGGTTTCAATCGGAGGCGACAATTTTTCATCACAAATGGGCGTGCTTATCAACGGTGTTCCGCTTATCCCCGCAATCGGTTTGGCGCAGCCGCTGATTCGCGATGACAGCAAGGTTTTCGAGGCAACATCGAAAGACTTCGAAAAGGAGACGATCCACGGACAAATCGAACGTGTCGATTCCAATCGAATCGTGCTTTCTTTCAAAATGCCTGACGATTTCGAAGACACTCCGACAATTACGCTGATTGCTCCCGGAAGAGCAGTAGATATTAATTGGTTTGACGATATTGCGATAAACGGCAAATTTCCGGCGACACTTCTTCCGATTCACGACAAGGATTGTAAAAAAGTACCTCAGCCAGCTAATTGTGTAACTATTGCCGCCCGAATGTTCAACGGCGAGCAGATTCCGGAGCGACCGCCGTTCAGAATTGACGGCATCGAAGCGTTTCGCGGCGACAATGGAAAAGTTTCGGTGGTCGTTACTGGCGCAGGTTTTGACAGCGCATCGACGAAGACATTTGTCAACGGAATTGATAAAACCGCTTCCAATCCGGTTCAATCAAAATCATTGATCGTCATTAACGATCTCGATGCAATGACCAGCGAAAAAATTCAGGTAACGCTCGCAAACGCCGATAAAACGATCAAATCGGCATTGATCCCGAATCCAGCTTATCTAAAGGTTGACAAGGTAACTGTCGTTAGCTATGAGGGTGCAAACGGGAAAAAACAGGCAGTTTTGGTAGTCAGGCTTGATGGCACAGGATTTCCGAGTGGATTAATATCGCCGAACAAAAAGGTCATTGTCACCGTCACATCCTCGACCGAGGCATATCTGAGAATTCAAGACCCGGATGCGGCAGAGGTTGTAACGCTCAAAGACCCGGTAACAAAAGTTACTATCAATACGGTCGTCACTCGCAAACCGCCTAAGTAGTGAGGCAACATTCTCCCAAGTTTTTTAATTGTTTTTAGGATTTCGAATATTTTTAGGAGAACAGAATATGGCTAATGGTGAAAGCAGCGTGGCATTATATCGACGTTTGAGAGGCTATAGTTTTGATCCGAGTCTCTCATTACAGATTGACACCGCACTCGTTAACGAAGCGATTTTTAAAATTCGTTGGGAGCGTAATCTAATGCCCGGACCGATTGGTGAATATCTTGAAGTTGTAGACTACGATCCAGCCAGCAAATGTTTTTATGCCCCGGTCGATTTAAATGCTCAACAGATACTTGCAGAGGATGGTTTGGCACCGTGGGAAGGCAATCCGCAATTTCATCAGCAGATGGTGTACGCCGTTGCCATGACGACAATTCAGCACTTCGAACAGGCGCTTGGACGCAAAGCCCTTTGGTCTTCTTATCTCAAAGAAATGATTGAAAAAGAAGATTACATTCAAAGGCTCAGAATCTACCCACACGCTTTGCGACAGGCGAATGCTTATTACAGTCCGACCAAAAAAGCCTTATTATTCGGCTATTTTCCTGCTGTAAGCGACACACCGGGAGATTATCTAGCGAACGGCATTGTTTTCACGTGTCTTTCGCATGACATCATCGCCCATGAAGTGGCGCATGCCCTGCTTGACGGTATGCACCGGCGATTTATCG
>CADEFG010000274.1:4801-6796 GCA_902826505.1 uncultured Acidobacteriota bacterium | reverse complement strand
TTATAGCTGTCGTCGCCGCCCGATGTCTTATAATCAACTTCGGCAAACGGGCGATTTTGCGTCGTGCCGGAAAGAACGTCGAACTGGCGAACCGTATTGACGCCGATCACCTGCCCGCCCGCATTTGCGCGGTTGATCACGCCGACGCCGGTCGGTAAAGCGGTTCCGTTCAAGATCGTCGTTTGTCCGGGCAAAACCTGGTTGGCGACGCTTCTTAAGAAGAGATTGCGTCCCTGACTGCCGACATATGCGACGGTCGAAACCAGACCGTAGCCGAGCTGCTGCTGCCACGAAAAACTGTATTGAAAAACACGCTCGGGAATTTTGTAATCGTTTGAATAAGCCCGCGGCTGATACTGACGATTGAGCGGGTTTGAATTAAAATTGGCGATGATCGCCGCGATGTTTGCCGGAAACGCGAGCAGCGAGCCGCTCGAAATGGTTGACGAAATACGGTCGCTTTCGATCGGCTGGATCTGGTCTTCGGTTTGCCCCGGACCGTAGTAGATACCGAAACCGCCGCGCAGAATGGTTTTCCCGCCGCCGAAAAATCCGCCGCCGTCGATATTCGGCGACCAGGTTGCCGCGATCCGCGGACCGAAATTCGTTTTCGACGATCTGAACGCTTCCGCATCCGAAGGGCGAAGCTGTCCGGTCGTAATATCGAACAAAACCTGCCCGTTATTTTTCTCGCGCAGCGGCGCATAATATTCGTAGCGCAAACCGTAGCTCAGGGTCAAACCGGGACGCACTTTCCATTCGTCCTGCCCGTAAGCGATATAATATTCCTGCTGAGCGAGCCGTTCGCCCGTCAAGCCGTTGTTGAACGGGCTCGGTGCGCTGACATCGCCGAGATACTGCACCGAGGTCGGCGTGTTTGCCAGAAAATTATTAAGATTCGAAAACGTGTAGGTCGTGCCGCCCAAACGGTCGGTGTAAAGCCGGATCAGCCGGACTTCGCCGCCGAATTTCGTGTTGTGTCTGCCCTTGATCCAGTTCAGACTTTCGATAAAGCCGAGTGAATACGGCGTATAAGGTTGTCCGCGCCCGTTGGTTGCCGAGTTGGCGCGAACCAGTCCGCCCGGAATTGAAATTCCCGATGAAGTTCCTTGTCCGGCGATGCCCGTGTTGGCAACGCTGCCGTTGATATTGAGGATCAGATTTGAAAAATCCAACCCGTTGACGGTCGGCGCCGAACCGTTGATCCGCGTGCGGGCGCCGTTATAACCGATCTTGAATTCGTTGATCAGCGAACCCGCGCTGTTCAGAATTGACTGATAGCCGAAAACACCGTTTTGGGGAACGGCTTCGATGGTCGTAAAGCGACCCGAAACGCCTTCGGGCGCGACGTCTTCGCCTTCGTCGCGGAAAAAGCGAAAATAAACCTTGTTAAGCTGGTTGATCTGATAATCGAGCCGCAAAGCCAAGGCTCTTTCATCGGTTTTTTCATTGCCCTGAAGCTGCAGAATGTCGAAACTGTTGGTTGCCGAAGCGCCTGAAATAACCGTCGCGTCCGGCGAACGAAACGCCGCGATAAACGGCTGGATCAATGGATTGACCGGCGTTGAAGTTCCCGGAATGAGCGCGCCCGGCTGGGCGAGACTCAAGCTCGGCGCGGCTTCGACGAAGTTCAAACCGAAGCGTCCGCGATATTGTTCGTAGGAAAAGAAAAAGAAAAATTTGTCCTTGATGATCGGACCGCCGATCGAGCCGCCGAACTGGTCGAGCGACAGTTTGCTTTTTTCCGCACCGTCAAAAAAGTTCCGCGCGTCGAGCGCGTCGCGGCGCAGATATTCAAACACCGAGCCGTGAAATTCGTTGCCGCCCGATTTCGTCACGACCGAGATTTGTCCGCCCGTTCCCGTGCCCTGTTCGGCAGGAAAATTGGATGAATCGACGCGGAATTCCTGAATGTTTTCGAGACTCGACTGCAAACGAAACGGCGACGGAACCTCGCCGTTCAAATTGCCCGGTGACGCGTCAATGATCGCCGAG
>CADEFG010000274.1:0-4791 GCA_902826505.1 uncultured Acidobacteriota bacterium | reverse complement strand
CGTTTTGCTGAACGGCGCGACCCGTAAAACGAATGTCGCCGAAAGTTCCGGTGCCGCTGTTGACCGCGCCCGGGGCTTGCAGATAAAGCTGGGAAAGCTGGCGACCGTTGACCGGCAGACCTTCGACCTCGCGCCGGTTGACGTTCGCGCTCATACTTGCCGATGAAGTATTGACCGCCAGCTCTTCGTTTGAAACGACATCAACCTGCGCGGTCACGCCTTTGACCTGCAAAACGACCGAGACGTTCGTTTCCTGACCGACGAGCAGTTCGACGCCGGTTTGCGAAAACTCCAAATTGTTTGCGCTTGCCGTGACCGTGTAAGTTGACGGTTTGAGCGCGACGACGATAAAGGTGCCGTCCGTCTTGGCGACGACGGTTCGTTCTTCGCCGGTTTTTTCGTTTTTGATGGTCACGCTCGCGCCCGCGACGATCGCGCCGTTGGCGTCCGTGACCGTTCCCGCGATCCGTGCGTCGGATTGGGCGAATGCCGCGCCGGTTAAGAAAATGACCGTCAAAACGGCAGCCGCCAGCGAAGCGGAAATAGATTTATATTTCGATAGATTCATAAAATGTCTCCTCAATAGAGCCGAATTCATAAGCTTTGTTAAATACAACAGTCAATCGGCTGCGCAGAGCAGCGCGATTAACAAATTTGTGTATAAATAAATTATTAGGATTGCCTTTCAATCGTTGAGAATATTACGGGGGCGTTAAAATGATGTGAATCGAATCTTAAATAAATGTTAATTTCGGAGATTTGTAAGGAGCGATCGTGAGTGCAATTCGGAGATTTATCAGGCGCTGTTGCGCGGGTAATTCGGATCAGCCGCCGGGAACATAACGCATCGATTCGCTTCGGGCGCGACCGACCTTTTTTCAAGCCGTGTAGATTTCGGGCTCGCCTTGCGGGCGTGTCCGCCAGCGTTTATGGATCCACAACCATTGTCCGGGATAATGGCGGATGCAGTTTTCGAGCGCTTTGGTCGCCGCCGCCGTCAGATTGCGGACATCGGTCGGTTCGTCGCCGGTTTTTTCAAAAGTGACGGGCGGTTCGATCTTCAAAAGAACGCGCTGTTTTTCCTCATCCCAGAGTGCGAAGGTCGGGAGCACCAGCGCGTCGGTGCGGAGCGCGAGTTTTGCCATGATAAAGGTCGTCGCGGCGGGAATTCCGAAAAAATCAACAAAGATTCCCTCGCGCGCGGTCGTGTTGATGTCGGTCAAAATGCCGAGCGTGCCGCCCGATTTTAAGATTTTCAGCATCGAACGCGTCGCGCCGTCCTTGCTGATCGTCCGGTTGCCGAATTTCGTCCGAACCTGATCGACGATCTGCTCGATTTTCGGATTATCCATCCGCCGCACCAGAAAACTCAGGGGATAACCGAAGGCGGAGAGCGCGAGACTCGAATATTCCCACATTCCGAGATGCCCGGTCACCAAAATCACGCCGCGCCCGCTCGCGCGTGCCGCTTCGAGATGCGCCAAACCCTCGCAATCGACGATCTGCCGCAGACTTGCGGGCGTTGTTTTTGAAAATTGACTGAATTCGCCGAGCTGGCGACCGAGATTTGTAAAACTATCGCGCAAAATACGCTCGCGTTTTTCTGCGGCGAGTTCGGGAAAAGCCATCGTCAGATTGCGTTCGCCCGTTTGCCGGAGCTTGCGGCTGATCCGGTATGTTAAATTTCCCAGCAGACAACCCGTTTTGACGGCAAACGGGCGCGGAAAAATTCCGAGACTGCCGACAATCAGGCGAACCGCCGCGTATTCGAGATTTGTTTCTAATTTGCTTTTTTTACCCATTAATAAAATCCGTCGGACCTCGTTAAAAAATATAAACGAAGCCACATACTTCAGCATTAAATCTAAATGATTGTCTGGAGTACCGGAACATTTAGATGATAAATGATTCGGGTTCGTTTTTCAAAAAACTCGGATCGGCGCAAAACCGGTTGCAAAGCCTCGGTTGACCGACCGAGCGCCGGATTTTAATATTCTCAAATTGCCGTGATCTGCCGCAAAGTGTTATATTTTATGTCTTACCCTGATAAATAGGAAAAGATTTTGATTCAACCTGATTAAAATCAAAAAAAATCTACAAAATTTTAGTTAAAGCAGTTTTTTGTTTAGGAGTAAATTCACCAGAGATGTATCGCGTTAAAATATTTGTGTTTTTATTTTTCATTTCGATTACTTTGACCTTTTTCGGGCATCATTTGATGACACAAGTCGTCAGCGGGCAAGGTTCGCTTGCCGCGCCGACCGGCGTCACGGCTTCGGACGGAAATTATGCCAACAAAGTCGGAATTCATTGGGAGACGATGCGCGGCGCGAGCCAATACCGGATCTTCCGTCATTCGACCAACAACCCGGCTTCGGCAACCGATGTCGGAACAACCGCCGCCAATTATTTCTTTGACGCGACCGCCCAGCAGGGACAAACCTATTTTTACTGAGTAAAGGCTGAAAACGGCGCGATCGTGAGCGGTTTCAGCACGTCAGATCAAGGTTCGCGCGGCAACGGCAAAGTTGTTTCCGGTCCGTTTTCGCCGCTCGATCCGCCGACCGCGCCTGCGGAAAATCCGGTCACGGCGACAAAAGCCTATTTAGGCAAAACGCTTTTCTGGGACGAACAGCTTTCCTCGACGCGCACCGTTTCGTGCGGAACTTGCCACCGTTCGAGCGCGGGCGGTGCCGACCCGCGCACGGTTTTTAACGATTCACGTTCGAGAAATCCGGGTTTTGATAACATTTTCAATACCGAAGACGATGTTTTCGGTTCGCCCGGAGTTCCGAGCAACAACCTGGACGGAACTTATACCTTTTCAAACATTTATAAATTCAACGAACAGGTCACGGGCAGAAAGGCGCCGTCTTATTTGAACGCGGCTTATACGCGCGGCGGCTTGTTCTGGGACGGACGCGCTTCGGACGTTTTTCGCGATCCGCTGACGAATGCAGTTATCTTTTCGGCTTGGGGCGGTCTCGAAAGTCAGGCTTTAGGTCCGCCCTTGAGCTCGGCGGAAATGGCGCACGCGGGCAGAAACTGGACACAGGTCGCCGCGCAGATTGCCGCGTCGAAACCGCTTGCGCTCGCTTCAAATATTCCGCCAGCGCTTCAAACATGGATTGGCGGGCGCACTTACCCGGAGCTTTTTGAAGAAGCCTTCGGGACACCCGACGTGACTCCGGCGCGGATCGCAATGGCGATCGCCACGCACGAACGGACACTTTTTTCCGACCAGACACCGTTTGATAAAGCCGAAACAAACATCGAACCGCTAACCACCGCAGAACAAAACGGGCGTAACCTGTTTGTTAATCTGAACTGCAACGCCTGCCACGGCGGTTCGCTTCTGACCGACAATAATTATCATAATATAGGTGTGCGACCCGTTAATGAAGATTTGGGACGCGCCGTTGTCACGTCGAACACGCACGACAACGGCAGATTTAAAACGCCGAATTTGCGCAATATCGAGCTGCGCGCGCCGTATATGCACAACGGGCGGTTTGAAACGCTCGAAGAGGTCATCGATTTTTACAATCGCGGCGGCGATTTTGACGCGCCCAACGTTGACCATAAATTGATTCGTCCGTTGGGTTTAACGCCGCAGGAAAAATCCGATCTGGTCGCATTTCTAAAACGTCCGTTAACCGATCAGCGCGTAATGAACGAGCTGCCGCCGTTCGATCGCCCGCAGCTTTACTCGGAATCGAACCGCGTTCCCGTGATCGTTGGCACCGGCGTCGCCGGTTCCGGCGCGCTCGTCCCTGTGGCTGTCGCGATCGAACCGCCGCTCGTCGGCAACCCTTCCTTTACCGTCGCCGTCGCGAATGCCCTCGGCGGCGCGAGCGCCGTTCTCGTCATCGATTCGACCGATCCCGGCACCGCTTCGATTCCCGCCGCCGGCTCGTTCACGCGCCAAACCATCAATCTCGCCGGTGCGGGTGCCGGGCAGGGCAACGGTTCGATCTCGCTTGCGATTCCCGATAATCCGGCACTCGTCGGTCAAACCTTCTTCGGTCGCTGGTATGTCACCGATCCGGCGGGCGCGAACGGCTTTGCCGTTTCGCCAGCGTTTCGCTTGACCGTTTTCGGCACCGCGACGACGATCAATCAGGCAGCCCATGTCGATTTCGACGGCGACCGGAAAACCGATCTTTCGATCTTTCGCCCGTCAAACGGCGAGTGGTGGTCTAACAGGAGCAGCGATGCGCAAACGCTCGCGCTGCAGTTCGGTGCGGGCACCGACCGGATCGTCCCTTCGGATTTCACGGGCGACGGGAAAACGGATGTCGCGGTTTGGCGAGCGGCTTCGGGCGAATGGTTTATCCTGCGCTCGGAAGACAACTCGTTCTATGCGATCCCGTTCGGCACGAGCGGAGATCTTCCCGTGCCGGCGGATTTTGACGGCGACGGGAAAGCCGATCTGGCGGTTTTTCGCGCCTCGTCGGCGACGTGGTTTATCGAGGCGAGCGCGGGAGGAACGCGGATCGAGCAGTTCGGCGCTTCGGGCGACATTCCGATGCCGGCGGATTACGACGGCGACGGACGGAGCGACCTGGCGATCTTCCGACCGGCGAGCGGCGAATGGTGGATCAATCGGTCGGGCGGGAGCGGAGTGATCGCGACGCAGTTCGGAGTTGCGAGCGACAAACCGGTCGCGCAGGACTACACGGGCGACGGGCGGGCGGACATCGCGTTCTGGCGACCAAGTTCAGGGGAATGGTTCATTCTGCGCAGTGAGGATGCGAGTTATTACGCGGTGCCGTTCGGGATCTCGACGGA
>CADEFG010000273.1 GCA_902826505.1 uncultured Acidobacteriota bacterium | reverse complement strand
AAGCTGCCGCGCATTACCAAAAATCGATCGCCATTCTGGAAGAGTTGGTCCAATCCGACCCGAACAGCACCGGCTACAAATCGGTTTTGGCAGAGGCTTCCGCCGACTATGGAAAATTTCTTTTCAAAACGGCAAACGACAACCCGAATCAAAAACTTTTTCGCTTGCGCGAGGCTCAGAAGTTTCAGAAAAAAGCGCTGGAAATTTTTACGGCTCTCAAACAACAGAACGCGCTCGCCGCAACCTACGAGCAAAAACTGTCCGTCCTGCAAGCCGATTTGCAGCAGACCGAAGCTGAATTGGAAAAATAAGTTTTTTTGTCAAAAATTATTCGACAATCCTGTCTTGCCGCACAGGAAATATCCGAAATTAAAATTGGTTGTATTTTAACCCTTGAGGCGGACTTTTGAAGAAAAGGTCGATCCTCAGAAAAACAAATAACCATTGAAATTAATTTTATATTGACGCCTCAGTATTTTAGCCACTTTTATTGAACCACCTCAGAGTTAACTGGCGCGCTATTTGCATAGTCTGTCAATAAATTGCCGGACTGTCTCAAAAACAAACATGTGCAATAAGGTATAAAGTTTCGACAAGAAATTTAAGTGGAGCCATTCGGCATTATTAAAACTTAAAATTCTGAAAATATCGATCTTTGAGAAGGACAGGATGTGAGAATAATAATCTTTGGTTTAACCGTCGGAGGTCTTGTAAAGATTGCTCGTTGCCCGGCTAATAATACAACCACACCAAATAAGAAGCGCTCGCCGAATTCGAATTCGGCGATAACTAATAAATCGAACAGTTCGGTTGCGAGTAATTCGCCAAAATATAAGCAATCATTTATCACTTTTTACAAATAAATATTTGATCAAAGATTCTTTATTATTCAAACGATTGATTGGTCTAATGCGAGGAGAACAGGCTTTATTTATCAGAAAACTGGAACGAAGTATTACAACGACGAGCAACACGGGCAAATTTCCGCGATTCATCGCCGCACCCGAAACCGGGAGACACAGCATTGTTTGGATCCTGATGACAAAAACCGGGGAATGACGCCTTTGAAAGACTATCGATGGTTGGCGTTGAGCGTTTTGGGCAGTATTTTAACGCCCGCGAGTTCTACTCGAATATGACAAAGACATTATGAAACATGTCAGGAAACTGACTTAGGGAAACGAAATTTGATCAACCGCAAAAGCAAACTTCAAGGATGACAAGTTTAGTTTGTAAATTATTAAAAATAAAGGGGAAGGTATGGCAAAAAAAACAAACACCACAAATACAGCAAACAATAATCACGACGGCAAAAAACTTCAGGAACTCGAGGTAAATCGCGAAAGCGGTCAAGGAGAATTTCTGACCACCAATCAGGGGTTACGAATCAACGACAATCAAAATTCCTTGAAAGCGGGCGAGCGCGGTCCGACGCTTCTCGAAGATTTCATTATGCGCGAGAAGATCACGCATTTCGACCACGAGCGGATTCCCGAACGGATCGTTCACGCGCGCGGCGTCGCGGCGCACGGTTATTTTGAAGTAACTGAATCATTAAAAGAATTTACGAAAGCAAAATTCCTGACCGAAGTCGGCAAGAAAACGCCGGTTTTCGTGCGTTTTTCGACGGTTGCCGGTTCGCGCGGCTCGACCGATCTGGCGCGGGATGTGCGCGGTTTTGCCGTCAAATTCTATACCGAAGAAGGCAATTACGATCTCGTCGGCAACAATATTCCGGTCTTTTTTATCCAGGACGCGATCAAGTTTCCCGATCTGATCCATTCGGTTAAACCCGAACCGCACAACGAGATACCGCAGGCGGCTTCAGCGCACGATACATTTTGGGATTTTATCAGTTTAATGCCCGAATCGATGCATATGATTATGTGGGTAATGTCTGATCGCGCGATTCCGCGTTCATTGCGGATGATGGAAGGTTTCGGAATTCACACCTTTCGCCTGATTAACGACGAAGGTAAAGCGACATTTGTTAAATTTCACTGGAAACCGCGGCTCGGCGTGCATTCGGTCGCTTGGAACGAAGCGCAGAAAATTTCGGGATTCGACGCAGATTTTCACCGTCGCGATCTTTTTGAAGCAATCGAGTCGGGCGCGTTCGCTGAATGGGATTTCGGCGTCCAGTTAATTCCCGAAGAAGACGAGCATAAATTCGATTTCGACCTTTTGGACGCGACAAAAATCGTTCCCGAAGAGCTCGTGCCCGTGAAAATCGTCGGTAAACTCGTGCTTAACCGAAATCCCGACAATTATTTCGCCGAAACTGAACAGGTCGCGTTTTTGCCGTCGAATATCGTTCCCGGGATCGATTTTTCTAACGATCCGCTGCTTCAGGGACGCCTTCATTCATACTTGGATACGCAGATTTCGCGCTTAGGCGGTCCGAACTTTCACGAAATTCCGATCAATCGTCCGGTCGCACCGGTTCACAATAACCAGCGTGATTCGCAATTTCGACAGACGATCAATAAAGGAAAAGTCGCTTATGAACCGAACACGCTCGGCGGCGGCTGTCCGTATCAAGCAATGATCAAGGACGGTGGTTTTACGTCGTATCAGGAGAAAATCGACGGCAACAAGATTCGCACCCGCAGCGATAGCTTCCGCGATCATTTCACGCAGGCTGCACTGTTTTTTAACAGCCAATCTCTCTATGAACAAACGCACATTATTAACGCGTTGAGTTTTGAGCTCGGCAAAGTCGAAGTTGAATCGATCCGTGAACGAGTTGTGTATATTCTCAATCAAATTGATGAAATACTCGCCCGCAAAGTCGCGGACAATCTCGGTATCAGCATTCCCGCAAAACTTGCTCTGCCAATAAATATGAGTTATCCGGCAGATGCCGACCCGGACGATTATCAGCCGATTCCCAAAAAGGAGTCAAAGGTCAAAAAATCGGCGGCGCTTTCGATGGCAAACACGGTCAAAGACACCGTTAAAACTCGTCAAATTGCTTTTTTAGTAGCCGATGGTTTCGAGGCAGACGATGTTAAGACAATGCAAAATGCCCTCGAAAAACAGGGCGCGACCGCGAAAATTATCGGGATGAAATCGAAATCGGTAATGGATTCCGCGGGAAAAGAAATTAAAGTCGATCACGCACTGCGGACGGTTGCGTCGGTTTTGTTCGATGCGGTTTATATCCCGGGCGGCGAAAAAAGCGCGGCGGCTCTCGCGGACGAACCCGATGCGATCGAATTCGTCAACGAAGCGTTTCGTCATTGCAAGGCGATTGCCGCAAGCGGCGCGGGAGTTAATTTTATCAAAAACGAAACCTACGCCGGACGCGCTCAAAACGATCAAGCCGTGGTCCTCAGCGAATCGGGCGAAACGATACAGACGCAAGACTTTATCAAAGCAATTGCCGCCCATCGTAATTGGGATCGAGAAACGGCGCATAAAGTTCCGGCATAAATGAGAAATTAATTTCCGGCGTATCGGTTGCGTCCTTGATCCGGAAAAGTGAAAACGTGAGAATCGGATAAACCGGTAAATTCTTTAATTCCGTAAAGTAAAAACTTTTGGCATTAATATATTTGACTCAGCCGCGTGAGCGGCAAAAGAAAGTAGCCAGACGTTTCACGTCTGGCTACTTTCTTAAGTGCGCTTTCAGCGCCAATTTTCGCAATAAACTGTTTCAATTATATGAATGCCAAACTTTTTACTTGGGTCATAAAGAAAAGAGTCCAAGAAGCTGTTTGAAAACTCATTTTCGCGCTAAAAGCGCTGTTTGAGAGTAGCCAGTCGGTGAAGCCTCTGGCACACGAAAGCAGTGATTGGCGCTTTGAAGAAGCGCCCCGATTTATCTTTTTCGCACCTGGCGGCGCGGAAATTTTTATCAAACCAACCCGACGTGACGCGATTCTGGCGACTTTCCGGATGCCGCTCGGCGGCTCGGATTTGAGTTTTTAAACAGGTTCTAAGCTATTTTTCCCTAATCACATGATATTGATTGACGGCGGGTTTTTCGATCTTCTGAATTTTCCCGCTCGACCAATGAATCTCGACTGTCTGAACGGCAGTCATCGCGCCGAGCCCGACAACTGCACGTAAATCGTTGGCGGCAAGATAACTGCCGGCGCCGCTAAACTCCAGAGTTTGGGTTTTGCCTTTTTGGTCGGTGAGGATCATTTTCGAACCTTCGCCGTGCGGCGCGCTTTTTTCGCCGCCGCGCAAATCAATGCCGAGCCAGTTATTCTTTGTCCCGTTGTTGCGTAAAATTACGGGGATATTGTCGTTTTGGGCAATGACCATATCAATATCGCCGTCGTTGTCCAGATCGCCGACCGCCAATCCGCGAGCCGAAAAATTCTTTTGAAACACTTCGCCGGAAGCCACCGAAACATCCTGAAATCCCTTTTCGGTATTGCGCATCAAGAGCGGAGATTGTTTGTATTTCAAAAACGAAGTCGTTTTTTCGATCGTATCGAGAACATGACTCTGCGCGACAAAAATATCGCGTCTGCCGTCGTTGTCGGCGTCGAAAAATTTGATGCCCCAACCCGAACCCAAAATCGTGATCTGCGCGACGCCGCTCGTTTGGGTCGCAAAATCGAATAAATTATCGCCCTCATTTCGATAAAGCGGATAAGTTTCGTTTGAAAGCGCGGTGATAATTATATCGGCACGACCGTCGCCGTCGTAATCGGCGGTGTCGACGCCCATCCCGGCAAAACGTCCGCCTTTATCGTTGAGCGCGACTCCGGCAGAGAGGGCAATTTCTTCAAAGGTGCCGTCCGTTTTATTATGAAACAAAAATTGATCGGTGTTGTCATTGGCGACGAAAACATCAGTCCAGCCGTCGCCGTCGAAATCGGCAAACGCAATGCCCAAGCCTTTTCCGATCGAACCGGCGATTTTCGATTTGCGGCTGACATCTTCAAACGTGCCGTCCGTTTTTTGGTGCAGTAAAACATTGGCAACCGATTTAAAATTGTCCGGATGACAATAAGCACGGTAACCCGGACGCAAATCGCCGCAGTAAATTTTGCCGACCTCAAAATCCCATTCGGCGTATTGAGTTATGAAAATATCGAGCCGTCCGTCACGGTCGTAATCAAAAAATCCGGTCGAGGTCGCCCAGCCTTCGATATTGATCCCGAGTTTTTTCGTCACATCGGAAAAAACGCCGTTGCCGTTGTTCCGATAAAGCGTCGCGCCGTTGTAGCGGGTCACGAACAAATCAGAAAAACCGTCGCGGTCGAAATCGCCGACCGCGACGCCTAGATCATAACCGGTTCCTTTGACTCCTGATTTTTCAGTGACATTTTCAAATGAGCCGTCTTTATTTTGGCGGTAAAGTCCGTTCCAATATTTTTTGTCGATCTTTTCGGGCAGCGCGTTTTTCGGCATATTTTCTTTGATCAATGCGCCGTTCGTGAAAAAGACATCGAGCAAACCGTCGTTGTCAATATCGATCAGCGCGACGCCGCCGCCCATTGTTTCAAGCAAATATTTAATCGGAGTCGGCGAGGCATAATGACGAAAATCGATTTTTGTCGCGGCGGTAATTTCGTTAAAAGTGACGGGTGAAGGAAATTGCGGCGCGGTCGTTGCTGGACGTTTGATCTGCCCCGTATCATAGGATTTTCCGGTCGGCTGTGAAGTGTTTTGCGCAAAATTCGATCCGGGCAAAAGCACGAGCAGACAAAAAATCACTTTTATTTTTATAAATTTCATCATTAAAACTTTTGGTGAATTTTCAGGCTATTTTACAAAATTCTCCGCCCTTCAACAAAAATTACACCGAATTGCCGCAGAATTTTCCGGGTTATTCGGTTTTTATCCAGGGAAAAGCCGTAATCCGCAGTTTTGCCGCGCCATATGGAATCAATTTGATTGGTTCCGTTTTTGCCGAACTTTTCAACGGCGAAACGGGCAAAACTCCGGCGGAATTCGATTCCTCTTTCCATTGCGGAACGCGTTTGGCATTAGTTTTCAAAATAACCGGCGCACCATTCAGCGAAAAGGGAAAGCTGCCGATCGGTCGGTTGATCACTTCAAATGAGTTTTCCGGATCGCCGCCGGGAACCAGTAACGCGTAGTTCCACGGACTGGTCGGCTGATAATCGAAATCTTTCGCTCCGGGCGGCGCGGGATTGTTCATTTTCGCCTTTTGTTCGGTGATTTTTTCGCCGATCGAGAGTGAAAAAACGAGCGGACCGCGTTCGACGGCGACCGAATTATTAAACCAGTTTGTCGTTCTTATTTTCAACGGAAAAATAATTTCGACTTGATCGCCCGTTTTCCAAAATCGTTTGATGCGGTAAAAATCGCCCGCGACGACACCTTTTTGCGCGACCTTGTTGACCGTTACCTGTGCGCCGTCAGCCCATTTCGGAATATGCAGAACGAGCGGAAATTCGGTCTTTTTTTGCACGCCGACGGTTAATTTGATCGCGCCGCGAAACGGATATTCGGTGTCTTCGGTGATCGAAACCGGAATTTTATTTTTGATAAAGGTCTTCACCTCGGACGGTGCGTAAGCGATTGCCGCAATTCCGTCATCGGCGGTCGCCATCCAGAGATTGGCGGCGAATTTCGGAAATCCTTGGTGCTGGTTCGCCGTACAGCAGCCGAACCACGGCTCGAAACCGAAGACGTTAGATTCATCGCCGTTGGTTGACCATTCGCGTTTCGCTTTGTCGGCGCGGATCTGATTCGGCTGCTGATCGTATTGATGCGCCGTCATTTCGGCATTAAAAGCGCCCGGCAACGCATTGAAAGCGATTTTTTCGAGACGGTCGGCGTAATCCGGATTGCCGCTCACGGCGATCAATTGTTCGAGCGAAAACATTGTTT
>CADEFG010000272.1:4755-6836 GCA_902826505.1 uncultured Acidobacteriota bacterium | reverse complement strand
TCAATAAAGAAAACGGCGATTTGTCCTTTTTCGGCTTGAGCGCGTTTTTTCAATCTTAAAAGCTCTTCGATCACGCTTTCGTTCGAGCGAAAACGAATCGAATCGCCGAAAAATCCCGTCACGGTGCAAAACTCGCAGCCGTAGGGACAACCGCGTCCGGTTTCGATCGGCACGACGAAAAATTTGCCCCAGCCGGCGCCCATTTTCGACATTGCGCCGCGCAAAAATTTCGGGACGAGACTGAATTGTTCGAGATCGAGCGTTTCCCACGGAATATGCGGATAAGGCTGGAGATTCGGTTTTTTGTCATTGCCTTTCGGATCGACTTCGGGCTGATAAATCTCTTTCAACGTGCCGTTCGCGGCATCTTCGACGATCAAATGCCAGGTTTCGTCGGCTTCCCCGAGCGCGACGGCATCGGCGTGGCGCGGTCCACCGTTTTTGCCTAAGGCTTCGTCCGGGCATTCCGTGACGTGCGGTCCGCCCATCACGACCTTAAATCCTGCTTCGCGCAAAGAATCGGCGACCAGATACGCCCGCGCGACCATCCGCGTCATCGAACCGATCCCGATCAAACCGATGTTTTCGTCCTTGCAAAACTGGACGAGCTCGGGGCGCGTCATCGCTTTCGCGTTGCCGTCAATTAAAATTACCTCGTGTTCTTTCGGTGTCAGTGCCTGAAGCAGAAACATCCAAAGATGCGGCATAAAATTACGGGTGATGCCGTTATCGGGATTGTATAGCAGAATTTTCATAAAATTTTCCTTCCGGCGTTTTTCTTGACGACCTTTGAACCGTTTGCTTCGGACACCGCCGACATAATCCGGGGCTTTGCTCTGGGAAACGACCGGCTCGTTTTCGCTTTGCCGGTTGCACAAATATTCCGCTTAAATCGCGTAATTTCGGAACTAAATTGTTATGTGATAACAGTTTGGAACAAGAACCGAAGAAGGCTTTAGAAGCGAGTGTTGAAACTCTGAAACTAAATACTCAAACGCGATTTCTTGTGGACTCAATTATACCACACACTATGTATGCCGGCGAACATATGAACAGACCGATTTGGAACCAGTGTAATTTGCCCCACACAATTGTTTCAAAAATAAAGTAAATTTTTCATTTAATTGCTCAACCAATCAGGCAACAGATGATTTTTCAAATCTCTGCCGATCCTTCGGGGCATTTGAAATTAAGGAAAGAATATATCAACGCTCGTCGAGTATCTTCGCACTTTTTAATAGATTTGGCTATTTTAAATTGACTTTTTGTCACAAAAAAAGCGCGCGGATTTGGAAAAATTATAAAATTCGCCGCAATTTTACAAAGCGGCGATTTACGATCCGGCGCCGACAAGATATGAATAGAAACCCGTAAACTCGCGCACTATCGAATAGATATCGCGCCATTCAAAATAGTCGGCGTGCGCCGCATAAATATTTTCGATGCCCGCTTTTTGAAACGCGAGCCGCGTCCGCGTGATATGAAAATACTGCGAAACGATCGTCACGCTTCGCAGATCGTTTGCTTCCATGATCTGTTTCGTGCTGACCGCCGTCTTGTGCGTGTTATAGCCGCTCCGATCGAGAACAATACTGCTTTCGGGAACGCTCCGGCTGACCAAAAAGGCGCACATCACATCCGCTTCTTCAAAACCCTCGACACCCAAACCGCCGCTGACGATTATTTTCCCGACGAGATTTTTTTCGTATAGCTCGACCGCCTTTTCAAGCCGCGCTTTCAGTCTCGGCGAAGGCTGCCCGCTCGGTTCGACCGTATTTCCCAAAACGACCGCCGCGTCCGTCGTCGCAATCTCGTCCGTTAAACCGTCAGCCACGATATACAAAACGTGAATGCCGAACCAAAGCGCCAAAACGAGCAGAACCGCCAGAAGTTTTCGCATTTTTGTGTTGAAGATCTTCATCGCGAATAAACCGTCCGAACTGTATGTTACATTTTATCGGCTAGATTAAATCGTGTCTTTTGTCAAAACCTTCCTGAAAACAAAAAACGTCGCGTGAGAACCTGTTTTCGCCGAATTTCACACTGTTTTTATCGATTTTCACGCGCTTAACGGCGATTTT
>CADEFG010000272.1:0-4655 GCA_902826505.1 uncultured Acidobacteriota bacterium | reverse complement strand
TCACTTCGTTGGCGGGCTTTGGACAAAAAGTCGGAGCGCCGCGGGCGTCAATCGGAAATTGACTAAAACCTTAAATCGCTAATCGTGCATTTTTCTTAACGATCGGCGATTCCCGATTTCCGCGCTCTGCGCTCTTTTTTTGCAAAATTCATTTTCCCTTAAACAAAGTATTTGGGTGCCCGATCATTCGTCGGCAGCTTGTTCGTTTGATTCATGGAGCGTTCCTTTCGTGTCTTCGCCAAAATCCGGGATTTGATTATAACCGGCAAGGCGCACCGGCGGATCTTCGACCTCTTCGAGCGGATCCTGGTCAACTAATTCTCCTTCTGACAAATCCTGCTCGCTCAATTGTTCTTCTGCTTCATTTAACATAAATTTCTCCTTGAACATATAAATTTTCGATCTATAAGTTTTACCTACATTTTTCAAGAATACCAAATTAAATTGAAAAAACAGATCCAAACGGTTCTCTTAATTTTTATATCAAAACCCTACCGAAATTTTACAATAACGAAATAAACCTGCGGATTTATTTTTTGCATTGATTTGTTTTTAGAAGAAAAATCAATATCTCCGACCACGGCATCCAAATCTTTTTCCAATGCCCTGTTGTTGTATGTTCGAGGACTCAATCTAAGCGTCACCAATTCGTTGTCTTTTCCGAAACTTCGCGAAAGTTTGCCGCCATTCCAGGAAACGACCGTGCCCGCGTAGTCCCATTCAAAACCCATCAACACAAAACCCTTTCCATTGATTTGTTCGAGCGTTTTCAAACTTGTTCCGAGCGTGATTCCCGGCGTGATATTCCAGAGACTTTTGTCTCCCCAAAACTGTACAAAGTCGGGAGATTTTCTCAAATTCCGGTTTTTCCAGACGATTTCAAGTCTTTTCCGCGGATCGTTCGGATAAATAATCGTCCCCGGAACGGTTTCGCCTTCGCCAAGACCGACTTCGCCGGATCGAACATTTTTTGTTCCGTAAATTTTTCTTAAATCGGCTTCGGTCGTCCGCGCGGTGATGACGCCGACCTTGCTGCCCGGAATTATTTGAAAAGAAGTCTGGGCGAAAGAATTTTGAGCGGAAACGAAAAAACAAAGACAAAAACAGGCGAATAACTTTTTAATTAATCTTGTATGTATAGTCATAACCGTTAAAGACGCTTCGAAAGAAACTTTTTGTCATCGATCAAAAGCAGGAATTTCTTTTCTTTCAATAAGTAACCGGATTATTGCCGCAAAAATGTCGATTTTGCGCCGGTTAGAAGGATCGCGCCGCAAAATCGCGATCCGACCAAAATCGTCTTCACAACCGCCGCAAAACCTTAACGTTAACGGCGCAAATCTCAAATCATTTCAAAATCGCACCCTTGATGACTCGGAAAAATGCCCAATCGGGCAGAAGTTTGCGCGCCAGCAGAATGTTTTTCGTGTTGACGCCGTAGCGCAGTTTTTTTGAACCGTCCGTTAAGGCTTCGTAAATGGTTTCGGCGACAACGCGTCCGTCGGGCGCGGTTTCGCCGGCTTTTTTCATATTCGGCAGCGCTTTGTCGATAAAATGGTCGTAAGCCGTCAAGCCTTCCCTGCGCGTCAGCTCTTCCGAACGGTCGTAGAAATCGGTCTTGATCGGTCCGGGTTCGATGATCTTGATGCGGATATTGAATTGTTCGACTTCGTATTGCAGACCTTCCGAAAAGCCTTCGACCGCCCATTTGGTCGAATTATAAAGACTGTAAAGCGGAAACGTCATCCGCCCGCCGATCGACGCGATATTGGCGATAATTCCGCGTTTTTCGGCGCGGAAATACGGCAAAATCTCGCGCGTGACGTTCATCAGACCGAAAACATTCGTCTGATATTGACGTTCGATCTGCTCGGGCGTCGCCGCTTCAAAGGCGCCGACGAGTCCGTAACCTGCGTTATTAACGACCGCGTCGATCCGCCCGAATTTCGCCAAAACGTCGGCGATCGGTTTTTTGATCGAATCAATATCGGTCACATCCAATCGAAAAGTTTCAATGTCGGCAATTTTCTGTAAATCTTCCGCTTTTTCGGGCGTCCGCATCGTCGCCGCCACACGCCAGCTTTTGGTCTGAAAAAGTTTGGCGGTTTCCTTGCCGATTCCGCTCGACGCGCCCGTAATCAAAATGACTTTGTCCATAAGGCTAATTTAACGCAAAGTTTGGAAAAAGAAAATTTAGTAGTCTGTAATCTAAGTTTTCTACTTTATTTTTGCCACAGAGTTCACAGAGAGATCACTACGGATAAAGATGATAAACGTATTATTTCCCATACTTTTTAAAATCTCGGT
Organism: uncultured Acidobacteriota bacterium; assembly: GCA_902826505.1. GTDB lineage: Bacteria > Acidobacteriota > Blastocatellia > Pyrinomonadales > Pyrinomonadaceae > JAFDVJ01. The sequence goes on along the minus strand of CADEFG010000272.1, from coordinate 2,348 downwards.
GAACTTTGTGTTTTCTTTGGCTAATTCAGAAATCCTAATTTAAAGATTTTTTAACGGATTAATTCTTTAACTTCCGTTTCAAACGCGACGATCGCGCGGGTCGCCATTCCGATAAAAAAACCCGTTTCGACCACGCCCGCGAGCCGTTTTAATTCCAACGCGAGCGTCGGCGCATCATCGGTCGAAAAACGCAGATCGGCGATGTAATTTCCGTTGTCGGTGACGAAAGGTTCGCCATTTTTTTGGCGCAAAACGGGTTCGCCGAACTTTTTCAGACGATTGATCGTCGATTCAAAACCGAACCGGACGATCTCGACCGGCAGCGCCGCCTTTTCGCCTAAGAGTCTGACCATTTTTGTGTAATCGGCGACGACGATCAATTCTTTCGCCTGAATCTCGACGAGTTTTTCGCGCAAAAGCGCCGCGCCCGCGCCCTTTATCAAATCCAAGTTAGGCGCAATTTCGTCCGCGCCATCAATCGCGAGGTCCAACGCCCGTGCGTCCAAATCCTCGACCGTGATGCCGTTTTCACGCGCCAAACGCTCGCTTGCGAGGCTCGTCGCGACGCCCGTGATGTTTTCCAGCTCGCCCGCTTTTATTTTTCGCGCAATTTCGAGAATCGCATAGCGCGCGGTCGAGCCGGTGCCGAGCCCGACGCGCATTCCGCTTTTGACAAATCGAACGGCGCACCGCGCCGCTTCCGCTTTCAGATTTTCGAGATTCATATTGATTTACTTTGCGCCTTTGCGCCTTTGCGGGAAATCAACTTTAGTTTATAAACAAAATATCAATTAGCAAACAAACTTTCTCCCGCAAAGGCGCAAAGATACCACGCAAAGTGACATAAATTACTGTTCTAGTCGGCATTTATTCACATCAAATAGTTTTTGGTATAATAACCTTATGAAATTCCTCCATATCTCGGACGTGCATCTCGGGTGCACGCGTTACCAGCTCAACGAATCGCCGCGGGATTTTTTTGATGCGTGGATCGATGTTTTGCGGAAATACGCGATTGATGAAAAAGTTGATTTCGTCCTCATGGGCGGCGATTTTTTCCATAAACGCAATGTTCCGCCCGAAACGATGAATCACGCTTTTGCGGGTTTATCGATGCTTCGCGATGCGGGCATTCCGGTCGTCACGATCGAGGGAAATCACGACCAGAAACATAACGACAGCGAATACAGTTGGCTTCGTTCGCTCGAAAGCTGGCATCTCATTCACCTTCTGCAACCGGACAACACGGAAGGCAAGATCAGTTATGTCGAGTGGGATTACGACCGCGAAAATTATATTCGCGGCGGATTTATCGACATCGGAAATGCGCGGATCTTCGGCTCGAACTGGTATGGCGCGTCCGCCAATTGGGCGATTCCGATGCTCACCGAAGCGATCAAAGAGCATCGCCGCGCGGGCGCATTTCACATTTTGCTTCTGCACACCGATGTCGAAGGTCATCAAACGCATCCGATACCGGCGCTCAGCTTAACAAATCTGAAAGAATTAAAATCCGTGACGGATTACGTCGCGCTCGGTCATACGCATAAAATGTACGACATCGATAATTGGGCTTTTAATCCGGGCAGTTTGGAGATCACGAGCATTGACGATTTCCGCGAAACGCGCGGCGCGTGGCTCGTCGAGGTCAATGAACAGAACGAAGTCAACGCGACGCATATTCGCGATTACCGTCAACGCCCGTTTCAGCGAATCGGCTTCGATGTTTCGGGTTACGCGGAATCTTCGGAAATCACCAAAGACGTTCTGGCAAAGGTTAGCGGCGAAGCGCGCGGCGCAAGCGATTACTCGAACGGCGAGGCGGACGCGATCTATAAGCCGATCATCGAGATCACGCTGCGCGGGCATCTCGGCTTTCCGAATTCGCTTTTGCAGCTCAAGGAAATTCGCGAAGAAGCGCAAAAAATGACCGACGCGCTCCACGTTCGGATCAAAACTCACTCCGCGCCGATCGAATACGCCGTCGCCGCCGATCTCGAAGAAGACGCTTCGCGCGAAAAACTCGAACGGCGCGTGATCGAAGATTTGATCATCCGCGACAATCGTTATAAAACGCGCGTCGAAGACATTTCCGATGCCGTCATCGGTGCAAAGCGGATGGCTCTGAGCGACGAAGAACCTGAAAAGATCGCTGATTTCATATCTTTGAAAACTGGCTGAAGTTTTGTGTTTTCGATGTTTGGAGTATTGAGTGGAAACGTTTTATGAAAAGAATTTCTTTAAAATTAATGTCCGCTTTGCTGACATTTTTCATTGGTTTAGGAGTAGTCGGACTTTGGTATTTTGCAAGCATTGAATCAGAGAGCCAAAAATCTTTGGCGGACGCT